>CAJJAI010000001.1 GCA_905182215.1 Flavobacteriales bacterium UBA6772
GTTACAATTAGCTTGTTCTTTTACTCGGTTCGATTAGCGTCATTACTAATTATCAATTTTATATCTTTACACTATTCTAAAAATAACTTAAAACTTAAATTATGGCTTTCGAATTACCGAGCTTACCTTATAGTCACGATGCTTTAGAGCCTCATATTGATACTCGTACCATGGAAATTCACCATGGAAAACACCATGCTGGATACACAAGTAAATTAAATGCTGCTGTTGCAGGAACTGAGTTAGAAGGTAAATCTATTGAAGAGATTTTGTCTTCAGGTACTTTGTCTGCTGGAATTCGCAACAATGGTGGTGGTTTTTACAATCACTGTATGTTCTGGGAAGTAATGTCGCCAAACGGTGGTGGAGCTCCAACTGGAGATCTTGCTACGGCTATAAACGCTGCTTTTGGTTCGTTAGACGCTTTTAAAGAAACATTCTCTAACGCAGCTGCAACTCGTTTTGGTTCAGGTTGGGCTTGGCTATGTGTTAAAGACGGAAAACTTTCTGTTTGTTCTACGGCAAATCAAGACAATCCAATTATGAAAGGTGTGTCTTGCGAAGGAACTCCTATAATGGGAATTGATGTTTGGGAACACGCGTACTACTTAAACTACCAAAACAGAAGACCAGATTATATAAACGCATTTTTTAATGTGGTAAACTGGGAAAAAGTGGCTGCAAACTTTACAAAAGCAATCTAAGAAATAAAGATTTTTAAATAAAAAGAGGTGCTGTAAGGCACCTCTTTTTTTGTTTTAAGAATTTAAAGCTAGGCTTTCAATTCGTTTGCTTAATACACGACTTGTAATAGTTAAGTTATACTTAATTCGTAAAAAACGAAGCATAACATCCGTGCGTTTCAATTTTCCTTTTTGTTTTGCTTCAAGCAAAACAGTTGTAATTAAATCTGACATAATCGAGGGGCTTTGATTATTATGACACTAATTTACTAAAAACTACCTGTTTAATAACGTCCTGTTCATAACTTTAGCATAACAAATAGCAATCAATTTTAATTTATATTGGTGAGACTTGCCTAGTCTCTAGCAATGCATGTCTTTTTTAAATTTAAACAACTAAATAGTATTGTCAGCAATTGTCAATTTGTTTCCCTAAACTTGTGCTAATGGAAAATATACCTTTTAAAATTTACAGTGCTTCGGCTGGGTCAGGGAAAACTTTTACGCTGGTAAAAGAGTATTTGAAAATATGCTTGGCGAGTAAATCACCGAAAAAATTTGTCGAAATACTGGCTATTACTTTTACCAATAAGGCTGCTTCAGAAATGAAAGAGCGGATTATTACAAGTTTAAAAGGCTTTGCAAATACTGAATCTGCCGAACAAACGGAGAAAGATATGTTGAGGCTAATAGCTACCGAAACGGGTATTAGCCCTGAGGAATTGTCTATACGCTCAAAAATTATTTTCGAAGCTATCTTACACAACTATTCTCAATTTTCTATTGGAACAATAGATAAATTTACCCACCGTATTATTAGAACTTTTGCTCAAGACCTAGATTTACCCGCGAATTTTGAGGTAGAAATGGATCATAAGCTTCTGTTAAAACAAGCGGTCGACTTACTCATTAGTAGAACTGGGGAAGACGAAAAACTCACCCAGCTATTTGTAAGTTTCATAAAAGATAAAACAGCAGATGATAAAAGTTGGTTAATAGAAAATGACTTTTACACCATTGCAGAAGAACTCTTAAAAGAGAGCGGGCAGGAACATTGTGACAGCCTGAAAGATTTAAGTCTAGACGATTTCTTTTCCATCAAAAAATCCATTCAAGATTATATTTATAAGTTTGATGTAGAACTGGCTGCTATTGGTGCAGGATTTAAAAGTGATTGTGAGGATTTGAACCTGATGCCAGAATGGATAGCTGGAGGTAAAAATGGTTTGTCTAAGTATTTTGAGTATTTGAAAATTAAGCAATGGAAAAGTTACACGCCTACCAAAACTACATATAAAGCAATAGAAAAGGAAAATTGGCATTCTGCCAAAACACCTAATGAAATGAAGGGTCATATAGATACTCTTCAGAATAAATTTCAGCCTTTATTATTAAAAGTTTTGGAAATATTAGAAGACTATCCGAAGTATGTAAACTTCCGATTAATTGCCAGTAATTTTTATGCGATGGCAGTATTGCATGAGATTTCTAAGGAAATGCAATACATAAAAGAACAAAACAACATCATCCCTATTGGGGAGTTCAATAAGAAAATTGCCGAAGTTCTACAAAATGAAGAAGGGAACTTTATTTACGAAAGGCTAGGCGAACGCTATGCGCATTATTTTATAGATGAGTTTCAGGATACCTCGGAGTTGCAGTGGAATAACTTAGTGCCGCTTATAGAAAATGCAATTGCAAACGGACAAAAGCCCGGTTCGGCAATGATTGTTGGCGATGCAAAACAAGCTATTTACAGATGGCGTGGGGGGGAGGTAGATCAGTTTATAGATTTACAGATAAAAGCCAATAACCTACCTCCTAATCATCCGTACAAAATGGAGGCATTGTCATTAGAAAGTAATTACCGCTCTACAAAAGAAGTCGTTACTTTTAACAATAAATTCTTTTCTTCTATTGCTCCAAAAATTGAAAAAGAATCCTACCGAAATCTATTTCAAGAGCTCAACTCCATACCCCAAAAAGGGGAAGGAGGCTACGTATCTATCGAGTATATAGAAAATGGCTCTGACTACGATGAGTTACAGTCTGCGAAATGTTTAGAGACTATAAGCTCTTTAAAGGTCGATGGATTCAACTACGGAGACATTTGTATACTTACCCGTACAAAAGCAAAAGGAGCTTTAATAGTAAAAGCGCTTTCAGACCATAAAATACCTGTAATTTCTTCCGAATCCTTATTGTTGGAACAATCTACCGAAGTGAAGTTTATGCTTAACTTCTTACGTTTCCTAAACGAACCTTCTCATCCTAGATTCCGATTTAAACTATTAGAATTCTTACATGAAAATGAATATTCTACCTGGACTTTAGATACGACTCAACAACAGCTCGAACGTTTATCGAAAGGTTCCGTAGCGCAATTTAATGCTTTCTTAAGCTCCTTAGTGCCCGATTATGAAATGCTTAAATGGCGTTCTATTTCTTTGATTGAAATGTGCCATAAAATTTCAAAATCCTTCCAACTAGAAAAATCTGCTCGAATTTATATGCAGTTTTTTATGGATGAGTTATGGGTATACAGCAATAAGTATTCTCAAGATCTTTTTGGATTCTTAAACTATTGGGAAGACAAAGCAACTAAGTTATCTGTTGCCATTCCCGAGGGTATAGACGCCGTACAAGTAATGACGATACATAAATCGAAAGGTTTAGAATTTCCGGTGGTTATTTTTCCTTTTGCCAATTGGGACTCCACCTCTGCTCAAGACCCTAAGTCTTGGGTTTCTATTGACGAACCTGAGTTAGAAAACTTACCCACTTCATTAATCCCTTTAAGCGATAAGTTAAAAACAAGTACAGCGCAGTTACAGGAAGTTTATGCAGAACATAAATCTAAGGTCTTATTAGATAATTTAAACATGTTGTATGTAGCGCTCACCAGACCTAAAACACGGCTTTATATTCAAACATCTAATAAGGGAGGTAATTTGAATCTCCATTTTGATAATTTCCTGAAAGCTGAAGGTATGTGGGAAGAAAAAAAGACGGTGTATTCCTTCGGAAGCCCACATAAATACCAAGCAAAAGAAAGATCAAAAAACAAGTATATTAAAGTTGTAGAGCCTATAAATACACTTTCTAATATTCTTAAAATTACCCGACAAGCCCCTAAAATGTGGGAAGTAGAGAATCCCGAAAAAGGAGCTGATAAAGGGAGGAAGGTACACGAAATCTTGTCTTATATTTTAGTGAAAGAAGACCTGGATTCGGCACTCGAAAAAGCTTTAAGAGAAGGTTTGATTGTAAATAGTGAAAACGCAGAATTGAGAATTCTTTTAGAGCGAGTTCTTAACCATAACGATCTACTAGCCTATTTTGCTAAAGGCTTAAAAGTGAAAAATGAAGAGGATATACTTTTGGCAAACGGAAAAGTTATTCGTCCAGATAGACTCGTGTTTGGCGATAATGGGATTACTATTATAGATTATAAAACAGGGGAAGCTTTAAAGAGTCACGAAGAGCAAATATTGAACTACAGTAGGCATATTAAAGAAATGGGCTATGCCGTAAATAGCTGTGTTTTGGTCTATATAAATGAAGATTCAATTGTATTAAATGAACCCGTATAATGGAGAAGTTTATAAATAAAATAGCGCAAACAATTTATGCTTCTAAGAAAGAGCAACTAGAAGATTTATGCATTGTTTTACCGAGTAAAAGAGCGGGAACCTTCTTTAAACAAGCCCTGGCAGATTTAAGTGATGTTCCACTGTGGATGCCTAAAATTTATTCTATTGAAGACTGGTTAGAGGAACTTTCTGGGTATGCAATCCTCGATCGTACTAGCCTGCTCTTTGAGTTGTATATCTCCTACCAAGAAGTATTTCCTAAAGAGGAGCAAGATTCTTTTGAGGCCTTTTTAAAATGGGCTCCCATGTTGCTTACCGACTTTAACGATATTGATGCTTATTTAGAACAACCTAATAAACTATTCGACTATTTACATCAGGCTAAAAAAATTGAAGCATGGACTCCATTAAGTGGTGAAACCAGCGATATGGTAAACAACTACCTTAGGTTCTGGGAACTTATGGGACTCCTATTTGTTAATTTTAAAACACGATTAGAAGCTCAAAACAATGCTTTTCAAGGGATGGCTTACCGCAAAGCGTCGGATGTTATTGGTAGGTGGATTATAGAAAATAAACCGGCAAAAGGATCTGTTTGTTATGTGGGCTTTAATGCCATGAATCCTTGCGAGGAACGTATTATGAGAACTTTAATAGCCGAAGACATAGCCGAGGCCTTCTGGGATGCTGATACCTATTACTTAAACGATAAAAAACAAGAAGCTGGAAAGTATCTACGCAAACATAAACAGTGGCCAGAATTTGAAAGCAGAGGTTTTAACTGGTTATGTTCCGAGCTTAACAAAACCAAAGAAATTAAAGTTTATGGTGTTCCTAAAGGGATAGCACAAGCACAATTAGCTGGGTCTTTAGTAGATGAACATCACAGTAAAAAACAAGAACTTAAAGATGTAGCTTTAGTATTAGCAGATGAAAACTTACTACTTCCAGTATTAGAATTTTTGCCTAATTCTATCGATAAACTCAATATTACCATGGGGAATTCTATGCGTAATGTGCATATGTATGCCTTCTTCGATGCCTTCTTTCAACTGCATATTAACAGAGAAAAGCTAAGTGGTAAAAACGAGAAATTCTACTACCAAGATTTGTTTAAAATCTGGCAACACCCCGCTTTTCAAACATCGGGTTATGCAGGAGCTCTGTTATTACTCAAGCAAAAATTACAAAGTTTAAATCACTCTTTCCCATCTAAGGAAGCGGTTTTAGAGCATTGCCCTAAGGAATTACTTTCTTGGATGAAACTCTTATTAAACTATAAAAGTGAGCATCCCTTTGGAATAATTGATGATGCCCTAAGCTTAATAGACTTAATAAAAACAAATACGATTGCCCAAGGCAGAAAAGATTCGCTAGACCTAGAACAGCTCTTCGTATTTGCGAAACTATTTAATCAGATTAAAAACCTACAAGACAAATATGGTTTTATAAAAGAGTTAAAAACACTGCACCACCTATTTAAGCAAAGTTCGCGTTTAGAGAGTCTTTCCTTTTTTGGAGAACCACTTTCTGGTCTGCAGTTAATGGGGATGCTAGAAACTAGAAACCTCGATTTTGAACATGTAATTTTACTCTCTGCAAATGAGGGCTTCTTACCTGAAGGGAAGAGCGATAATTCCTTTATTCCTTTTGACATCCGCAAAGAAGTTGGTTTACCTACTTACTTAGATAAAGATGCCATTTTTGCCTATCACTTTTACCGTCTAGCACAACGCTGTAAAACTCTTACCCTGGTTTATAACACCGAATCTGATGCTATGGGAGCAGGAGAAAAGAGTCGTTTTATTACACAGTTAGAAAATGAACTTTTTACTAAATACCCTAGTACAATTAGCTTTTCTGAAGAAATACTATCCCACGAATTACAACAGATAATCCCCAAAGAACTCTCTATTGTAAAGGACGTAGAAATACAAGAAAAATTAAAAGACTTGGCTACAGGAAAGGGCTTTTCTCCTTCTTCGCTGAATAGTTATAAAAACTGCCCTATGCAGTTTTATTACGAAAAAGTATTAAAAATTAGAGATCCAGAGGTGGTGGAAGAGACTATTGCAGCCAATACTTTGGGTACTGTGGTACACCGTGCTTTAGAAGATTTTTACAAGCCTTTTTTAAACCAACTAATTAGTCAAAGTGATGTAAAAGCCATGTTGCCTAAAATTCCTGCCAAATTAAATGAACTCTTTGCGAGTGAATTTAAAAAAGGGGTTTTCAATAAGGGTAAAAATTTATTAATTTATACCGTTGCCGAACAGTTTTTAAACGCCTTTCTTAAAGATGAAATTAAACAACTTTCGAAAGGTGATGAAATTCATATTAAAGGCTTAGAGGAAGATTTAAAAGCATCTATTTCTGTGGAAGGAATCGATTTTCCAATTAACCTAAATGGGAACGCCGATAGGATAGATCGTTTTAATGGTGGTTTAAGAATTACGGATTATAAAACAGGTAAAGTAGACAAGAACGAGCTTCAAACAGATGATTTTGAGAAACTCGTTTGGGACAAGAAATACCAAAAAGGCTTTCAGTTGTATTTGTACGCCTATTTATACCAGCAGATGCATCCGGAAGAGAAAGAGTTGCAAGCCGGAATCGTGAGCTTTAGAGCCCTCAAGAATGGGTTTATCCCAGCGGGGTATAAGGAGGGTAGGTCAGACGCGATAACTCAATTAGATAAAGGGTTTTTAACTGAATTTGAAACGGAGTTTAAAACCCTGCTCTCCGATATTTTTGACAAAGAGAAACCCTTTGAACATAGAGATAGGACTGAGCCTTGCCGTTTCTGTGATCCAGAAGAGTTTAGGTAATTGTAGCGTACAAAAAAGCCCTTGTGAATTCTCACAAGGGCTTTTTTTGAAAATAAATTATTCTGAATATATCAGCGTAGGGCAAAAATAAAAGTCACTAATATCTTCCGTTATTTTTAGCTGATATCCTTTAGCGAATTCTAAATCGCCAATTCCATTGAATTCCCAGTCGGGTAAATAAGAGTTTCCTAGATTGTCTTTTACGATGATGATTTTGTCTTCTACTGTACTAAAAGCTTCTATTACATTTAGGGGTTCTACGCAGGTATAGCCAATCATGTTCCAGCCTTGTGTTAAATTTAGCGGTATATTTAATTCTGTGATTATTTGGTTGCAATCTGTTGCTTCTTGTACAGTAAATGAGATAGTGTCAATTATAGGAACTAGTTGATAGTCTGGTTCGCAACCGAAACCACTGTACAACCTACATATCACTTCGTAATCACCAACTTGTTTCGTTCCTAAATAAATTGAAAATGATTCGCTTTGGGGCGCCCAAATAGCAGAAAAATTATGATAAATGTGGAAGGATGCAGCAAGCACATTATAGCTAAAACTAGCCAAAACAGATGATGCATCATATGAGGTACTGTATTGTCCAGCAACATGACACATCAAAAATATTGAATCTGATTCGGTGGGATTTGTTGGAACAATAGAATAGCTATGACCGACTTGCGCCTTCCCAACCGAACTCATCAAAAACAGGAGTAGAAATAATTGTATTGCTTTTTTCATAATGCTGGAATTAATTATTAATCCAACTAAAGTACATTAAATAAGTCGTTTATGATTTTTTAAGTACAAAAAAAGCCTCCCGATTAACAGGAGGCTTTTGTATTTTAGAATGTAAATTTATTCCATTAAATCGATAGTTACACCAGCATCTGTTTTAGTAGCTTTTGTAAGCCCTAATTTACCTAGGGCTTTTAAGCCTTTATCCCATTGCTTATTACTCAATCCTGCCATAGATTTCAGCGCTTCTATATTCATAGATTTTCGCTCTAGCAGTACATCGTAAATCGCTTGTTCGTTTTCTTTTAAATAGTCTGCTTTGCTCTCTTCAAATTTCTCTGGTCGCATTTGCGGGAAGAACAATACTTCTTGTATTGACGATTGGTTGGTCATCAACATTGTTAAACGGTCAATCCCAATTCCCATACCCGATGTTGGAGGCATACCGTACTCCAATGCTCTCAAGAAATCTTGATCGATAAACATCGCCTCGTCATCACCTTTAGCCGATAAAGCTAATTGCTCTTCAAAACGCGCACGCTGATCTATAGGATCGTTTAATTCTGAATAAGCATTGGCGATTTCTTTACCATTTACCATTAATTCAAAACGCTCCGTTAATTCTGGATTCTCGCGGTGTACTTTACACAATGGAGACATCTCCTTAGGATAGTCGGTAATAAAAGTAGGTTGTATATAGTGTGGTTCACATTTCTCTCCGAAAATCTCGTCGATCAATTTCCCCTTACCCATACTTTCTTCTATCTCTATACCTAAGCTTTTACAAGCTTCTTGTAATTGAGGTACATCCATACCCGAAATATCAATTCCTGTATGATCTTTAATCGCATCGGTCATCGTTACACGTGCAAACGGTGCTTTAAAGCTGATGTCTGTTTCGCCCATTACAATGTCTGTTTTACCGTTCACATCCATCGCTACACGCTGAATCATTTGTTCGGTAAAGTCCATCATCCAGTTGTAGTCTTTATAGGCTACATAAATCTCCATTACGGTAAATTCTGGATTGTGCGTACGGTCCATTCCTTCGTTACGGAAGTCTTTGGCAAATTCGTACACTCCATCAAAACCACCTACAATTAATCTTTTAAGATACAATTCGTTGGCAATTCTTAAGTATAATGGAATGTCTAAGGCATTGTGATGCGAGATAAAAGGACGCGCTGATGCTCCACCTGGAATAGGTTGAAGAATAGGCGTTTCTACCTCTAAATAATCTCTCTCGTTAAAGAAAGCACGCATACTATTCATAATCTTAGTACGCTTTATAAAAGTCTCTTTTACGCCTTTGTTAACGATCAAATCAACATAACGCTGACGGTAGCGCAATTCAGGATCTGTAAAAGCATCGTGTACATTTCCATCTTCATCCGTTTTTACAACCGGAAGTGGTTTTAATGATTTTGCTAATACAGTGAAATTCTTAACTAGCAAAGAAATCTCACCCACTTGGGTTTTGAAAAGTTCTCCTTCAACGCCAATAAAATCACCCATATCGAGTAATTTCTTGAAGACATCGTTGTACATCATTTTATCTTCTCCCGTACAAATTTCGTCTCGGTTAAAGTAAAGTTGCAAACGACCTTCGGCATCTTGTAATTCTGCAAAAGACGCTTTCCCCATAATACGACGACTCATCAAACGACCCGCTAAGCACACCTGTTTACCTTCTTCGTAGTTTTCCGTACACTCTTTAGTGTATGTGTTTACGTGGTAGGTTGCGGCTGGGTAGGGTTCGATACCTAAATCTCTCAATTTTTGAAGAGATTCTCTACGACCCAATTCTTGTTCTGATAGTTGTGCGCTCATAGCTAGAAATTTGCGCAAATATACCAAAATTAGAAAGATTTATACTTACTTTGCAACTTGTAAAAACCGAATTAGAAATAGGCTTATATAGATGAAAAAATTAATCGCTGGTTTTGGAAACCAATTACGTCACGCTTTAGAAATTGGGGCTGCTAGTGCGCTAAAAACGAATACTAAAGAAATTAGAAATGTGATGATTACAGGACTTGGCGGTTCTGGAATTGGAGGTACTATAGTTTCAGAATTAGTAGCTAAAGAATGTATTGTTCCAATTAGCTCTAATAAAGGTTACGATTTACCCGAATATATAAACGAAAATAGCCTTGTTATCTGTTCTTCTTTTTCTGGAAATACAGAAGAAACATTAGAAGCTTTTGAAAAAGCGATGGCTAAAGGAGCCGAAATTGCTTGTGTAACTTCTGGAGGGGAATTACTAGAATTGGCAATAGAAAATAAATTGAATTATATTCAGTTACCTACAGCAGAATCTCCTAGAACAATGATGGGGTATTCTATTACTCAGTTGTTCTATTTATTAAATCACTACGGTTTAATTAGCGATACATTTAAAGTAGAGCTAAACAATGCCTCAACTTTAATTGATAATTTACAAGAAGAAATTCAAGCGGATGCCGAACGTATTTCGGATCATATAGAAGGTAAAACGCCTATTATTTATGCCTGTGATGGGTACGAAGGAATGGCTGTTCGTTTCCGTCAGCAGATGAACGAAAACGCAAAAATGCTTTGCTGGCACAACATTGTGCCAGAAATGAATCACAACGAATTGGTTGGTTGGAGAAATAAAGACGAAAACTTAGCTGTAATCTTCTTTAGAAACGACACTGATTATACTCGTAATCAAAAGCGTTTAGAAATTAATAAAGAAGTGATTTCTAAATATACATCATCGGTAATGGAATACTGGTCTAAAGGAGAGTCTATGATAGAAAAGACGTTCTACTTCGTAAATGTTGGTGATCATGTTTCGTATATTATTTCAAAGAGAAATGGTGTTGTTGCTGAAGAAATTGGGGTGATTGATAATCTTAAAGAATCCTTAGCTAAATTCTAAAAACTCCAATTTTCATTCAAACAATGCAACAAGTAAAATACATCAACTTAGGTCTGGTAGATTATAAGGAAGCTTGGGGTTTTCAGGAAGAACTTTTTCAAGGAATTATTGATGTAAAACGAGCAAATAGAGCTCGCGAAAAAGAAGGTGATTCTTTTGTAGAAGCTACAATTAGTAAGTTAATTTTTTGCGAACATCCTCATGTTTTCACACTCGGTAAAAGCGGACACCTTTCCCATTTATTGGTAAATGAAGAACAACTTGCTGCTAAAGGAGCCAGTTTTTATAAGATTAATAGGGGTGGAGATATTACCTATCACGGACCTGGGCAATTGGTGGGGTATCCAATTTTCGATTTAGATAATTTTTTTACAGACATTCATAAATACCTTCGTTTTTTAGAAGAAGCCGTAATACTTACCCTTGCCGAATACGGTATTGTAGGAGGTAGAATAACCGGTTCTACAGGTGTCTGGTTAGATTGGGAAAATCCTAAAGCAAGAAAAATTTGTGCTTTAGGAGTGCGTTCTAGTCGTTGGGTAACTATGCACGGATTTGCCTTTAATGTGAATTCCGATTTAGATTATTTCTCTAATATTATCCCTTGTGGTATTACCGATAAAGCTGTGACTTCCCTACAAAAAGAATTAGGTAGAGTAGTAGATATGGCGGAAGTACAAGAGAAAGTGAAGAAGCACTTAGCAGTTCTGTTCGAAATGAAATTGGAAGAGTAGAAATTTAGCTTTTCATCCTAATTTCCTCACTCTCTCAAATTGTTTAGCTTTGCCCACTTACCATTAAACTGTATATGGGAATTTTCAAACAAGACCCTTTTGGGCATTATATATTTTTAAAACGCTGGCTAATACAACTGTTGGGTGGCTTGTCTCACAGACGTTATCAAGGTTTTAACAGCATGAATATTGAAGGTTCGGAGATTATCCGAGAGCTTCCAGAGCGAAACATCCTTTTTGTATCCAATCATCAAACCTATTTTGCGGATGTTACTGCGATGCATCATGTATTTAACGCATCTCTAAAAGGACGAATAGACAGCATTAAGAATGTTACTTATTTGTGGAACCCCAAAACAAACTTGTATTATGTTGCTGCCACAGAAACTATGGAGTCTGGGATATTACCCATGATTATGGCTTATGTAGGGGCGGTTTCTATAAAACGTACTTGGCGCGAAAATGGAGAAACTATCTCTCGAGTAGTAGATGCCAGCGACACAGAAAATATTGGCGTGGCACTAAACGATGGTTGGGTTATTACTTTTCCTCAGGGAACCACTAGAGCCTTTAACCCAATTAGAAAAGGAACGGCTCATATTATAAAACAATACAAGCCTATTGTAGTGCCTATTGTAATTGATGGCTTTCGTAGATCCTTCGATAAAAAAGGTCTCTTTATTAAGAAAAAGGGAATCTTACAATCTATGGTTATTAAAAAACCTTTGGAAATTGATTACGAAAACGATTCTGTAGAAAAAATCGTGGAGCAGTTAGAATACGCCATCGAGCAACATCCTTCTTTTATTAAAGTGCCCACTGAAGAGTATTTGAAACAGAAAAAAGAAAGAAATAAAAAACGAGAGTTTTGGACATAAAAAAAGCGGCTGATGCCGCTTTTTTTATTTGAATAACTTAATCAAACCCGCAATACCTGGGTTGGTATAAGTCTTTCCATCGATTAGAAGAGTAGGAATAATTCGTTTTCCATCGTTTACTTTTTCTATAAAAGCAATAGCAGTGTCGTTATCGGTTATATCGATGTATTCGAAATCAATATTTTTTGAATTTAAAAATTTCTTTGCTGTTACACAGTCTGAGCACCAGTCGGCACCGTAAACTTTTACGTCTTTCATATTCTTGTTTTCTGTTTTTATTACAACAAAAGTACCAAATAATATATTCACTTAATTAGCGTAAAAACTATCGGATTTTACTTCTTACATTTTCCGTTCTTCAATATGAATACTTACATTTGGACGTGCCCAAAACCAAAGAACATATAGCTCAATTTTTAAAGACCCTGCCTAGTAAGCCTGGGGTGTATCAGTATTTCGATAAGGAAAATACGATTCTTTATGTTGGGAAAGCGAAAAACCTAAAACGTAGAGTGTCTTCTTATTTCCATAAGGAACATTCGGATTACGGCAAAACCCGGGTTTTGGTTTCTAAAATAGAGCGTATAGAATATATTATTGTAGCGAGCGAAGTAGATGCTTTATTATTAGAGAATAATCTGATAAAAAAACTCCAACCTCGCTATAATGTAATGCTCAAGGACGATAAAACCTACCCTTGGATATGTATTAAGAAAGAGCGTTTTCCCAGAGTTTTTTCTATTCGTAATGTGGTTAAAGATGGCTCAGAATACTTCGGTCCTTACTCTTCTTCAAAGGCTATGAAAGTACTTTTAGAGCTGATAAAACAACTCTATCCTTTACGCTCTTGTACCTTTAATTTAAGTGATGAGAACATAGAAAAGGGCAAGTTTAAAGTTTGCTTAGATTACCATATTAAAAAATGTTTAGGTGCCTGCGAGGGGTATCAAAGTGAAGAAGATTACAAGGCTTCTATTTCAGAAATTCGCTCTATTTTAAAAGGGAATACACGCAGTATTATTCAGCTACTAAAAGAGCAGATGCTGGAATTTTCAGCCAATTTAGAGTTTGAAAAAGCACATGAAATAAAAGAGAAATTAAACGCGCTAGAAAATTATCAATCTAAGTCTACAGTAGTAAGCCCTACGGTACACAATGTAGATGTATACACGATCTTCTCGGATACGGATTCTGCTTATATAAATTATTTCAAGATCATTAATGGAGCTATTATTCAATCGCATAACCTAGAAATAAAGAAAAAATTAGACGAGGCCGATGTAGATTTATTAACCATGGCAGTTTTGGAAATACGCGAGAAATTTCATTCTACTACCAAAGAAATAATTCTAAATATTGAAATCATTAGTCCTTGGGAGGAGGTGAGAATTAACGTTCCTCAAAGAGGAGATAAAAAAGCTTTGGTCGATTTATCCTTGCGAAATGCACAATATATGCGTCAGGAGAAATTAAAGAAAATACAAATTGTAGATCCAGAACGTCATAGCAAAAGAATTTTAGAGCAAGTACAAAAAGACTTACGCTTAACCGAATTACCAATACAAATAGAGTGTTTCGATAATTCGAATATTCAAGGAACGAATCCAGCTTCGGCATGTGTAGTTTTTAAAAATGCCAAACCTAGTAAAAAGGATTACCGTCAATTTAACATAAAAACGGTTGACGGACCCGATGACTATGCCTCAATGGAAGAGGTGGTTTATCGCCGCTATAAAAGGTTGAAAGAAGAAAACGAACCTTTCCCACAACTCATTATTATAGATGGTGGAAAAGGGCAGCTGAGCTCCTCCTTAAAAGCTTTAGACAAATTAGAACTTCGTGGTAAGATTGCCATTGTTGGGATTGCAAAACGCTTGGAAGAAATTTATTTCCCTGGAGATTCGGTGCCACTTTATATCGACAAACGCTCGGAGTCTTTAAAGTTGATTCAGTATTTGAGAAATGAGGCACACCGTTTTAGTTTAGCACATCATCGTAATTTAAGATCTAAGTCTGGATTGCATTCCGAATTAGACGATATTCCTGGCATAGGACCTAAGTCGAAGGTTGATTTATTGAAGAAGTTTAAGTCAATAAAAAGAATTAAAGAGGCTACCCTAGTAGAGTTAACCGAAGTATTGGGAAATAGTAAATCTCAAAAACTGAAAAGCTATTTTAAAGATGGAGAAAATAAGAATTGATAAATGGCTTTGGACTGTACGGATTTTTAAATCGCGTAGCATAGCCACTCAAGCCTGTAAATCGGGAAAGATAAAGGTGAACGCGAGCAAGTGTAAACCAGCACGTAGCGTTTCGGTAAACGATTTGATTTCGGTGGATAAAAAAGGCTTGAAACTAGAGTTCAAGATTTTAGAACTACTTAAATCTCGTGTGGGCTTTTCTATCGCTAAAGACTGTTATGAAGATCAAACCTCTCTGGAGGAAAGAGAGAAATTCCGAGCTTTTCATGGTCGTAGATTGTCTGGTGAAGACAGAGAAATTGGCTTAGGAAGACCGACTAAAAGAGATCGTAGAGAGCTTGAAGATTTCAAAGATGATGTATGGGAGGATCAAGATTGGTCGTATGATATAGTGGATGATGAGTAACCTTAGGCTATCACAATAAGCTATGTCTTTACACCCAAAATATGTCGGATAAAACCATTTTAACCATTGGGATTATAGCCCATGTAGATGCTGGTAAAACGAGCATTACCGAATCCTTACTCCATTATTCTGGGGCAACTACCGCCTTGGGTAGTGTAGATAAAGGCTCGGCGATTACCGACGATTTAGCAATGGAGCAAAGAAGAGGGATTTCCATAAAAGCCTCCTTCGTAAATTTCTCTTGGAATAATACTTTATTCCAACTAGTTGATACCCCAGGGCATATTGATTTTGCGGCTGAGGTTGATCGCTCTCTTTCGATATTAGATGCTGTAATATTGGTAGTTTCTGCAAAAGAAGGTGTTCAAGCACACACCATTAACCTTTGGGAGAGCTTGGTGGAGCGAAAACTTCCTGTGCTCATTTTCTTTAATAAAATTGATAGAGATGGTGTAGATATAGAATCTGTTTTTTTAGATTTCCAAAAGGATTTAGGTGCTAAGCTTTTCGCTTTAAATTACCCGGACTTATCGATTCCACAGTCGCCAGAATTAGTAGAATTCACCAATTGTGAAAATTATATCGATTCCATAATTCTTGATAATTCTATGGAGAATTTAGCTGAATGTGATGAAAAGTTTCTCGAACAATATATAGATGGTGAAATAACCAATCTAGAACAGGTTTTAGAAAAGGGCAAGCATCATATTCGATCTGGAACACTTTACCCTGCGCTCTTCGGTAGTGCCAAATTAGGTTTGGGAATAACAGATTTGTTAGACAGTATTTCAAGTTTAGTGCCCATCCAAAAAAGCTATTACGCTAGTGTTGCTGCAAAAGTTTTTAAAGTGCAATTCGATGATAAAAAAGGTCGCTTAGCTTATATTAAATCTTATGGACGTTTACTAAAAAGCAAAGACCTAATACACTCACAGGACTTAGATAAAGACGTTAAAATTAATCAGATCCTTAAGCCTAAACTAGGGTCTTTAGTCCAATGTTCTGAGCTCCATCCTGGAGAGATAGGCGTGATTACCACTTCCGAACTTATACGATCGGGAGATGTTTTAGGTTCTGAAAACCTTACTGACAAATACTCGAAAATTAGCAATGCCGTACTTGGAGTGCAGGTAATGGCAAAGGATGAAAAAGACTATCAAAAATTAGGAGATGCTTTAGAGATCCTCAATATTGAAGATCCAAAATTAGATTTTAAATGGTTTAAGGACGAAAAAGAATTTCACCTAAAAATATTAGGACCTATACAAACGGAGGTTCTGAAAGAGAATTTACTAGAGCGATGGGCGATTGAAGCTGAGTTTCAAACACCCAAAATAATTTATAAAGAAACACCTTCTCAATCTGCCGAAGGTTATGTGCGTTATTGGATGCCCAAGCCTTGTTGGGCTATAATGACTTTCTTAGTAGAGCCTACATCACTGGGTACTGGGGTGTTGTTTACATCAAAAGTAAGAACTAGCGATATAAGTACTAAGTATATTAATGAAGTAAAACGAGCCATTCCTTGGGCTCTAAAACAAGGGATTCATGGTTATGAAGTTACCGATTTATCTATCACACTTATAGAAGGTTCTGAACATACTGATCATTCAAACCCAGGAGATTTTTTATTGGCTACTCCAATGGGAGTTCTCCGAGGCTTAGAAAATGCCGGAACAGATTTATTAGAACCCATGTATGCTTTCGAAATTAAAGCAAATCAGGATTTGTTAGGGGCTATTTCTAGCGATTTAAACCAAATGAATGCCCAAATAGATTCTCCTGTTTTCGATACGGATACTTTCACTATTTCGGGTAGAGTATCTGTTGCTAATGCCATGAATTATTCAATAAAATTTAATGCGACTACTTCTGGAAAAGGGCGTCTTAAGCTGAGTTTAGATGGCTATGAACAAACAAATACTACTCCAGATAAAATCAGATCTTATAAAGGCGTTTCCCCACTAAATGAATCCCAATGGATATTACATATGCGCGGTGCTTTTAAAGCTGATGAACGATGCTGATAGTGGTTTTAATAAATTAACGAGTGATAGAATTCCCTTCTAGCTTTCCTCTATTAAAGAATTTCTAATTACTCCCCCTCAAGGTGCATTAGCATTTTTACAATTTTTAACAATCCCATCTACTAGATACTAGCTACTAAACAACCAATAAACGCGAATATTTCTTTTCTTTGCGAGACTTATTACTAACAGAAAAAAACAATCAGATGTTTAAGAGAATTTTAGTCTTAGCCATGGCAATTCTTTTTGCTGCTCCATCACTAGTGAAAGCAGACGAAGGAATGTGGTTACCAATGTTCGTTAAGAGATTGAACGAAGTAGATATGCAAGCTGCAGGTTTGCAATTAACAGCCGAAGAGTTGTACAGTATTAACCATTCTAGTTTAAAAGATGCTATCGTAAGTTTTGGTGGTTTCTGTACCGGAGAAATTATCTCTGGAGAAGGTTTAATCCTTACGAATCACCACTGTGGTTATGGCGCTATTCAAGACCATTCTACGGTAGAAAATGATTATTTAACCGACGGTTTTTGGGCGATGGATCGCACAGAAGAATTAGGGAATCCAGATTTATTTGTCGATTTCTTATTGCGTATGGAAGATATGACAGACCGTGTATTGGCTGTTGTAAACGACGAGATGACGGAAGACGAAAGAGCTCAAGCAATTGATGCTGAGATTAAAGTTATTAAAGCTGAGGTTACAGAAGGAAACGACTACATAGCTAAAGTGAAATCTTTCTTCGAAGGAAATGAATATTATATGTTCGTTTACGAGCGTTTCAACGATATCCGTTTAGTAGGTGCACCTCCTTCATCGGTAGGGAAATATGGTGGAGATACCGACAACTGGATGTGGCCACGTCACACAGGAGATTTCTCTATGTTCCGTGTATATGCAGCTCCAAATGGAACTCCTGCAGCATACGCTGAAGAAAATGTACCGCTTACAAAAGAATTACGCGAGCAAAACGATGCTTTCTACCACCATTTACCGGTTTCTTTAGAAGGTGTTGCAAACGACGATTATACTATGGTTTGGGGTTACCCAGGTTCAACAGATCGTTTTTTAACTTCTTGGGGAGTTAAACAAATGTTAGACATAAAAGCACCAACAATCGTTGATATTCGTGCCTTAAAATTAGATGTAATGAAAAAGCATATGAATGCAAACTCTGCAGTTCGTATTCAGTATGCTGCAAAATATGCTCAAACTGCTAACTACTGGAAGTACTTCATTGGTCAGTCTAAAGGATTAAAACGTTTGAATGTATTTGGAAAGAAACAAGCGATTGAAGCAGAGTATACGGCTTTCGCTAATTCTTCTGAAGAAAACAAAGCTAAATACGGTGAAGCACTTACTTTAATTGCTGAAGCTTATGCTGCTATGGATGCTACAGAAAAAGGAGCTAATTACCTTTCAGAAGTTGGTATTCGTGGTACAGACGTAGTTTTGTTTGCATTCCGTGCAAAACGTATGATCGATCAGTTAATTGAAACTGAAGATGCTGATGAAAAAGCAGGTCTTATAGCTCAGTTAGAAGGATTTGCTGCAGAGCACTTTAAAAATTACGATGCTGCTCTAGACGAAGAGCAATTCGCTAAGTTATTTGCTAAGTACGAAGCAGAAGTTGATGCTGCACAGCACCCAAGTTTCTTTGCACACGTAAACAAAAAATACAAAGGAGACTTTGCTAAGTTTGCTGCTAAGATGTATGCTAAATCTTACTTTACAGATGAAGCTCGTTTTGCTGCTTTTATAGCTGCACCTAAAGCGAAAAAACTAGCTAAAGATTTAGCGGTTATAGCTTCCGGATCTGTAATCCAATCGTACTTCGGTATGGGTTCTGCAAATGCAGAGGCAGATGCTAAATTGGTAAAAGGAAATCGTTTGTTTGTTGATGGACTTCGCAAGATGAACCCAGAAAAAAACTACTATCCAAATGCGAACTCTACTATGAGAACTACCTTTGGTAAAGTAGGCGATTATGTTCCTGCTGATGCTGTACAGTACGATTACGTTACTACTTTAGAGGGTGTTATCGAAAAGTACGTTCCTGGAGATCACGAATTTGATTTACCACAAAAATTTATCGACTTATACGAAGCTAAAGACTACGGCCAGTATGCTGATAAAGACGGTAAATTGATCGTTAACTTCATTCACAATACAGACATTACAGGTGGTAACTCAGGTTCTCCGGTAATCAATGCTAAAGGACACCTTATAGGTACTGCATTCGATGGTAACTGGGAAGCTATGAGTGGTGATATCGCTTTCGAACCAGAATTACAAAGAACTATATCGTGTGATATTCGTTACGTATTATTTATCGTTGATAAATATGCTGGCGCAACTCACTTAGTAGATGAAATGGACTTAATCAAAGGAGAATAATTACACTCTTTATAATATCAAAAAAGCCGCTCTTTAGAGCGGCTTTTTTGGGTTTATAGTCTTCTATAGGTTCAGACTGACACCTCCACAATTGACGACATACTAACACAGTTTATTGTCCTCCTGAGCTTGTCGAAGTATTAATGGGCCTCTAGCCAGGTAGCTCCCTCACCAATGTCTACAGTAAGTGGCACTCTCGATTCAAATACATTTTCCATCGCATCTTTAATAAGTATTTTTAGCTGTGGAACTTCTGTTTTTAGTGCATCAAATACCAATTCATCATGTACCTGTAAGATCATTTTCGACTGTAAGCATTGTGCTTCAATTTCAGCTTGCACTTTAATCATGGCTAACTTAATAACATCTGCTGCAGAACCCTGTACAGGAGCGTTAATTGCATTCCTTTCTGAATGGCCACGCACAACACCATTTTGTGAATTAATGTCTTTTAAGCGTCGCTTTCTATCCATAATGGTTTTTACATAACCATGTTCTCTAGCATAGGCAATATTACTGTCCATATACTCTTTGAGCTTAGGGTAGGTAGCAAAATAGCTCTTTATAATTTCGGCTGCTTCCTTCCGAGAAAGACTAGATTGTTGACTCAAACCAAATGCAGAAACCCCATAGATAATACCAAAGTTTACTGTTTTCGCATTCGAACGCATTTCTCTTGTTACCTGCTCTAAAGGCACATTAAATACTTTGGAGGCTGTGGCAGCGTGAATATCTAACCCTTGTTGAAAGGCTTCCATCATTACTGGGTCACCACTCATTTCTGCAATTAATCGCAATTCTACTTGAGAATAATCTGCCGCTAACAATACATGGTTTTCATCTCTTGGAATAAAAGCCTTACGTACTTCTTTCCCTTTTTCTGTACGAATAGGAATGTTCTGTAAGTTCGGGTTGTTAGAACTCAATCTACCAGTTGCAGCAACAGCTTGGTTAAAAGAGGTGTGTATGTGTTTTGTATTTGGATTGATAAGTGCAGGAAGAGCATCTACATAAGTAGATCTTAGTTTCTGCATAGATCGGAAATCCAAAATCTTCGCTATAATTTCGTGCTTGTCTTTAAGTTTTGAGAGTACATCTTCGGAAGTTGAATACTGTCCCGTTTTGGTCTTTTTAGCTTTATCGTCTAACTTAAGATGGTCGAATAATACTTCACCCATTTGTTTGGGCGATGCAATATTAAACTCCATCCCAGCTAATTCGAAAATAGCTGTTTGTGTTTCTAAAACTGATGCTTCTAATTCCTTAGAAAAAATAGCCAATCCATCTGTATCTAAATTTATCCCTTCTCGCTCCATCTTAGCCAATACAGATACTAATGGCATTTCCATGGTGGTGAATAAATTCAGCAAATCTTGTTCTTTTAATTTAGGAGCAAAATTTTCTTTCAGTTGCCAGGTAATGTCTGCGTCTTCGCAGGCATAGTCTTTAACTTTAGTAGCGGCTAAGTCACGCATATTTAATTGTGATTTCCCTTTTCCTATAATGGCTTCTATTTTTACTGGAGAGTAGTTTAAGTAGGTCTCAGCCAATACATTCATATTATGCCTCATGTCTGCTTCTAAGAGATAATGAGCGATCATGGTATCGAAGAATTTACCTTTTAAAGTAATTCCATAGTTTGCTAATATGTGTAAATCGTATTTAATATTCTGGCCTACTTTTTCTATGCGCTCATTTTCGAATAGAGGCTTAAAAATAGCTAGTATCTCATCTCTAGAATTTTCTTCACTACTCAATGGCACATAAAAAGCTTCTTTGGCTTTATAGCTAAAAGACATTCCTACAATTTCTGCTTGAATAGCATTTAGAGAAGTGGTTTCAGTGTCGAAAGCAAAGGATTTTAAAACACATAGTTTTTCAAAAAGCGACTTACAGTCTTCTACAGTTTCCACCAATTTATAAGTAGGTTTAACCGTTTCTAAGGTGTCGTAAGACGAAGAAAACATTGAAGTTTGATTTTCTTCACCACCTCCAAATAAATCTATTTGTGCGGTATCAGCACCCTTTTTAGTGGGCTTTGTTTCACTGTTCGATTCTATAGACTTAGTCTCTGTAAGTTCTTTACCAAACCAGCGTTCTGCCAATCGTCTAAACTCTAAGTCCATGAAAAGCTCTTTTACAGCTTCTTTATTCATTGGAATACGTTGTAGTTTATCGGCATGGAATTCTACAGGAACGGCTAGGTTTATGGTTGCTAATTTTTTAGATAAAAAAGCGAGTTCTTTATTGGCTTCAACTTTTTCTCTTTGTTTTCCTTTTAGTTCGTGGGTATTCTCATACAAACCTTCCATACTATCGTAAAGTCCCAATAGTTTTTTTGCTGTTTTGTCTCCAACTCCAGGAATCCCAGGGATATTATCCGAGGCATCACCCATCATTCCCAAATAATCGATTACCTGCTCTACGCGTTTAATCTCGAATTTCTTTAATACCTGAGGAATTCCCCAAATCTCTGCACCATTACCCATTCTTGGCGGCTTATACATATAGATATTATCGGAAACTAACTGAGCAAAATCCTTGTCAGGAGTCATCATATAAGTTGTGAATCCATCCTTTTCAGCTTTTTTTGCTAGTGTTCCTATTACATCATCTGCTTCAAAACCAGGTTTGGCAATAACAGGGATGTTTAAGGCTTCCATGAGTTTAAAGATATGGGGTAGCGCAGTAGAAATCCCTTCTGGCATCGCCTCGCGTTGTGCTTTATATTCTTTATATTCTATATGTCTTTCGGTAGGTTCGGAGGTGTCGAAACAAATAGCCCAGTGGGTAGGTTGTTCTTTCATTTGAACATCCATTAAAGTGTTTACCAATCCTAAAACAGCAGAGGTATCTTGGCCTTTAGAGTTTATTCTTGGGTTTTTTGCGAATGCAAAATAGGCTCTGTATATCAATGCAAAAGCATCAAATAAAAATAGTTTCTTCTCTGTTGGTTCTGTCATAATGGAATATTGAAGCAGGAACTAATTTAGTAAAATAATACATGAAAATAGTCAGTTTGCAATTTTCAAATCAACCAATCTTCAAATTCTCAAATCATCTTCCTATTCGTTGTAAACAACATGAAGTACAGTTTGACCAACTGCTTTTAATGTATTTTTATCTATGTTCTCTAACTTATCTTCGTGTGTGTGCCAGTGCTCGTAAAAGTGACTTTCTGTTGCGGGGTTGTATTCAATAATGTCGATGGTAGGAACTCTTCCTGGCGCTAAATTATTGATGTACAGATGATCGTCTATAATAAGGTTGGTTTTTTGAAACTTGAAGGTATTCCCATAGCCTAGTTTAGCGGCTGTATTCCATACTTTTTTTACTACTTGAGGCGCAAAGGTTATTGAGGCTAACTCTTGTGTAAACACGGCGTTTTTCCCACCTACCATATCTAATAAAATTCCATACTTAGCGAAGTAATTCGATTTGTGTAAATGAGTAGCCCAATATTGAGAGCCTAAGCAATAGGAATGTTCCATACGTGGGTACTCACTATCATTTGGCTGTCCGTAGTCTTCAGAATCGAACAAGATAATATCTACTCCAATATCTGGTTTGTTTAGTGAAAACTGTCTCGCTATTTCTAATAAAACTCCTACTCCAGAACCACCATCGTTTGCACCATCAATTGCTACGTTTTTATTCTCGGTATCTTGGTCTGCAAAAGGCCTAGTATCCCAGTGCGCACAAAGCATGACTCTTTTTGCTCGTAGAGGTTTAAAGGATGCTATGATGTTTTTAGAATTCAAAACATTCCCATCGAAAGCGGTAAGTTGTGCTTCTTGTACTATTACAGTGTCGCAGTAAGAATTGAGTTTTTCAATAAGGTAATTAGCACAAGCTATATGTCCAGGAGTATTTGGTACCCTCGGGCCAAAAGCAACTTGATCAGCTATAAATTTAAAGGCCGAATCTGCATTAAAGGAAGGTACCTCTATTTTTATTTCAACGTTTTTCTTTCTTTTTGGAGCTTCATTTGAGCAACTTAATAGAAGACAACCTACTAATAGAATGAATATGTTTCTCATTGTTTCTCTTTTGTTTTTCACCACCCAGGAGTAATCCTAAAAAGCATTTCTCTATTAGTAAATAGTACTTTCCGTATTAAAAATTAGTAATTTTCAAATCATCAAATTTTCAAATCACTTTCTACGATTCTTAGTTACTCTTTCTCCCAGCTAGCACCGTCTTTAGAATCCTTAACGGTAATATTAAGTTTGCCTAATTCGTCTCTAATGAAATCTGCTGTAGTCCAGTCTTTATTTTCTTTGGCGATTTTTCTCAATCCTAATACTACGTCCATTACATCATCGGCAAGTCCGTCTTGAGCTTCAGCAGCCACTTTTTTCAATCCTAAAATATCAAAACAGAAGTCGTTCATCAATTTAGTTAAGGCTTCTTTTGATGCTTTATCTATACTTCCTTTTCCTGCAGCAATCGAGTTGATTTGTTTAACGGCATCAAACAAATGTGCCACTAAAATAGGGGTGTTAAAATCATCGTTTATTGCACTGTAGAACTTGGTTTTGAATTCTTCTACGTTTACAGTTGAACTTTCTGAAACCGCTAATCCTTCTAGGGTAACTAATGCAGCCATTAATTTATTCATTCCTTTTTCTGCAGCTAATAAAGCTTCGTTAGAAAAATCTACTGTTGAGCGATAGTGTGCTTGTAGAATAAAGAAACGAATAGTCATTGGGTTATAAGCTTGTTCTAGCTTATCGTGGCTACCACTAAAAAACTCACTTAGTGTGATGAAGTTTCCTAGAGACTTCCCCATTTTCTGACCATTAATAGTAATCATATTATTGTGCATCCAATAGTTCACTGCTTCGTGACCATCACTGGCGCAAGATTGAGCAATTTCTGCTTCGTGGTGTGGGAATACTAAATCTAATCCACCACCGTGAATATCAAATCTAGCTCCTAAGTATTTTGTACTCATCGCCGAACATTCTAGGTGCCATCCTGGAAATCCTTCCGACCATGGAGAAGGCCATCTCATAATATGTTCAGGAGAAGCTTTTTTCCAAAGTGCAAAATCCACCGAATTTTTCTTGTCCGACTGTCCGTCTAAATCACGAGTATTCGAAATCATATCGTCTATATTTCTACCCGATAATTTCCCGTATTCGTGTGTTGCATTGTATTTAACTACATCAAAATAAACGTTTCCATCTACTATGTATGCATAGCCATTGGCAAGGATTTTCTCTATCATCTGAATTTGTTCGATGATGTGTCCTGTTGCGGTAGGTTCTATACTTGGAGGTAGGGTATTTAGCATCGCCATATCTTTGTGGTATGAGCGTGTATAATACGCCACCACTTCCATAGGTTCTAACTGATCTAAACGAGCCTTTTTTGCAATTTTATCTTCCCCTTCATCTGCATCATTTACTAAATGACCAACGTCGGTAATATTTCTAACATAACGCGTTTTATAACCCATATGCAGCATGTATCTAAATACCACATCAAAAGTAACCCCTGGTCTAGCATGGCCTAAATGTGCATCTCCATAAACGGTAGGTCCACAAACATACATTCCTACTTTACCTTCGGTAAGAGGTTTAAAAACTTCTTTTTTTCTAGAAAGGGTATTGTATAGATTTAAATCTTGCATGGTGTAGAGGGTTTATTTGTATTGTTTTTTTAGATTTTGCATCATGTCTTCAACCATAGTAGCTAGGTCGTATTCATGTTTCCAATCCCAGTGTTCTCTTGCGAGATTATCGTTTATCGACTGAGGCCAGCTGTCTGCAATAGCCTGTCTTTCGTCTGACTTATAAGTCATTTCAAAATGTGGGATGTGCTTTTTTACTTCAGCAGCAATTTCTTCGGGACTAAAGCTTGTTCCAGCAACATTATACGAAGAGCGGATTTTAATTTTCTCTGCTGGTGCTTCCATCAACTCTAGTGTTGCACGGATAGCATCTGGCATATACATCATCGGTAGCGTAGTCTTTTCAGAAAGGAAAGATTCGTATTTACCGCTTTTTAATGCCTCGTGGAATATGTGAACTGCATAATCTGTAGTTCCTCCACCGGGTTGTGCTTTCCAGCTTATTAATCCCGGGTAGCGAATACTACGAACATCTATCCCAAATTTTTGATTGTAATATTCACACCATCTTTCGCCTGCTTGTTTAGAAATACCGTAAACCGTATTAGGCTCCATAACGGTATATTGTGGGGTGTTTATACTTGGAGTTGAAGGTCCAAAAACAGCTATAGAGCTTGGCCAATAAACTTTCTTGATTTTCCCAACACGTGCTAAATCTAGTACGTGAGAAAGAGAGCGCATGTTTAAATTCCAACCTAACTCAATATTTTTTTCTGCCGTAGCCGATAAAAGAGCCGCCAACAAATAAATTTGAGTAACCTTATGCTTGTCTACAATTTCGTGTAAACGCGCTTCATCCATAATGTCGAGTTGCTCGAAAGGGCCAGTCTCCATTACTTCTGGAGCGGCCGATTTAATATCGGAAGCTACTACATGAGCATCGCCATATATGGCTCTTAAATTCATGGTTAAATCAGTTCCTATTTGGCCTGAAGCTCCAATTATGAGGACGGTATCTTTGTTCATCTACGTAAGTCTATCTGAAATATTGAAGAGTCAAATATACGATTTTGATACACAGAATTAGAAGCTCTTTGCGAAATTTAATTCATGGGTATTCTGGTTTCAAAATTCCTATTGTCGCTCAATATTTCTTCGATTCTATTTTTCTATTCTAACTTTGATTCCTATTTTTGATTCTCTTCAAAAGGATAAATAAAAACAAAGCTAATTATCAGTCAAGAACTATTACATATTTCTAATTTATCGCTTTCTTTTGGCGAAGGAGCTCAGCGTACACAGGTTTTACATTCTGTAGATTTACGCCTTAAAAAAGAAGAATTATTGGCTCTTGTAGGAGAGTCTGGTTCTGGAAAGTCGGTTACGAGCTTAACGGCTATGCAGCTGATTCCGAATTTGGCTACTTCTCTAGACAGTGGAGAAATTTGGTATTATAAAGACGGTGAAAAAATAGCTTTACACCATTTAAGTGAGCAGCAGATGCAAGCTTTTAGGTCTAAGGAAATAGCTATGATTTTCCAAGAACCTATGACGGCTTTAAATCCTTCTATGACTTGTGGTAATCAAATTTTTGAGGTTATAAATCAGCATTTAAATTTATCTAAAAAAGCAGCTAAAAAAAGATGTTTTGACTTATTTGAGACTGTGGAATTACCAGATCCTGAACGGATTTATTCTGCCTATCCACATCAATTATCTGGAGGGCAGAAACAACGTGTGATGATTGCTATGGCTTTGTCTTGTGAGCCTAAAATACTTATTGCCGATGAGCCAACTACTGCTTTAGATGTTACGGTACAAAAGGAAGTTTTAGCACTGATTAAAAGGCTTCAGAAAAAACATGAAATGGCTTGTTTGTTTATTAGCCACGATTTAGAATTGGTAAGAGAAGTAGCCGATACTATTGCAGTTATGCAAAACGGTGTTATTGTGGAGTATAAATCCACTAAAGAACTTTTCGAAAACCCTACACATCCTTACACCAAAGCATTGTTGGCCTGTAGACCAAATTTGAATAAAAACTTAAAGTCTCTAGCTACAGTAAGTGATTTCTTAGAGAATCCAAATTTCGATATAAACAGGTTCTATCAAGAGAATACTTTGCAGCCCGAGGAAGTTCAAATTCACAGAAATTCGCTCTACCGTAAACAGCCAATTTTAGAGATTAAACAATTAACTAAAGAGTATAGCACTAATAATTTCTTTGGAAAAGGGACTGTAATACCTGCTTTAGATACTATAAGCTTGGATTTGTTTAAGGGTGAGAGTTTGGGTGTAGTAGGAGAGTCTGGTTGCGGGAAAAGCACCTTGAGTAAATGTATTGTGCAGTTGGAGAAACAGACTGTAGGGGATATTCTGTTTTCTGGTGTTTCAATACAGGAGTTGCTTAGGCAAGATTCGTTGAGCTATAGAAAATCTATTCAAATGATTTTTCAAGATCCTGCCAGTGCCCTAAATCCAAAAATGAAAATTGGAGCTACTTTAATGGAGGTGATGAAGGTGCATGGAATTGGTGAATCTTCGACTGAGAGACAACAAAAAGCTGAACAATTACTTTGTAAAGTAGGCTTGTTAGCTGAGCATTTTAATAGATATCCACATGAGTTTTCTGGAGGGCAAAAGCAACGTATTGGAATTGCAAGAGCTTTGGCTTTGGAACCTAAAATAATTATTTGCGATGAGTCGGTCTCTGCTCTAGATGTTTCTGTACAAGCCCAAGTTTTGAATTTATTAAACGAATTAAAAGATTCTTTTGGGCTTACATATATTTTCATTTCTCACGACTTGAGTGTCGTAAAACATTTTTGTGATCGTATCATCGTCTTAAATAATGGGAAAATTGAGGAGGAAGGGTTTCCTGAAGAATTGTTTGAAAATCCTCAATCAGATTATACTAGAAAATTGATTGAAGCGATACCGGGAAATTAATAATGACCAATTAATCATTATTAATTAAACATTATCTTCTACTCTATCTCTTTCATCACTCGTTTCTGAAATAAAACCATAATACCAACTCCCACAGAAATAGCGGCATCGGCTATGTTAAAAACAGGTCTGAAGAAAACTACATAATCGCCTCCCCAAAAAGGAATCCATTCTGGTAAATAACCTTTAAACATCGGGAAGTAGAACATGTCTACTACTTTACCAAAAAATAGAGGTGCATAACCCCCAGATTCTGGTAGTATTTTAGCAATCTGATGGTAGCTATCGTTAAAGAGGATTCCGTAAAAAGCGCCGTCTAGTATATTTCCAATCGCACCAGCGAGGACTAATGAAAGGCAGGTAATTAAAATTTTATCTGCCTTTTTTTGTGCTAATTTATATAGGTAGGATGCAATGAGTCCAACAAAGACAATTCTGAATAAACTAAGAGTTAATTTACCCCAATCTCCACCGAATTCCATCCCAAAGGCCATTCCATTATTTTCAGTGAAATGAATATAAAACCAGTCAAGAATCTGGTGTTCTTGCCCTAAAAACATATGGGTTTTAACCCATATTTTTAAAGCTTGATCTAGGAATAAAGTGATCAGGATAATCCAAATCGGTCTTTTCAAAAGCTTATTTGTTTTGCATGTTTTTAGCCTCGATACTTAGGGTAGCATGGGGAACTAATTTTAAACGTTCTTTTTGAATCAATTTCCCCGTAACTCTACAAATACCGTATGTTTTATTTTCTATACGGATTAATGCATTTTTTAAGTCACGGATAAACTTATCTTGGCGTTGTGCTAGAATAGAGTTTGACTCTTTAGAAAGTGTTTCCGAGCCTTCTTCGAATGCTTTAAAAGAGGAGTACGTATCATTAGTACCATTACCGCTTCCTTGAGTAACAGAGTCTCTAAGTCTCGTTAGATCTTTATTTGCGGATTCTATTTTCTCTTGAATTAGAGTTTTAAATTCTGCTAAGTCACTGTCTGAATATCTTTTGCTGATTTCTACCATAACGCTATATATTTGAGGTATTACTATCCTATTTTGTCAAGGCAATATAGGTTTTTATCTCATCAAATTCTACCGCTACCGCATTTTTTGGTTCGCCCTCACAAATAAGTAGTTCATCTGCAAGAGTTTCGTCGCAAATATATTTTTTGTTAGCACTTATAGCAGCGTTAATTTTATCGTGTTTAGTGATACTTAGTTGTATTCTGTCGGTGATTTCTAAGCCAGAATCTTTACGAATATTCTGAATCCTATTCACTAGCTCACGTGCAATACCTTCTTCAATGAGTGCCTCATTCATGGTAACGTCTAGTGCAACAGTAATCCCTTTATTATTGGCAACTAAAAGCCCTGGGATATCCTGAGAACTTATAAGAACATCTTCGGTGGTAATCACTAAGTCTTTCCCCTCAATGTTTAAAGTATAAGCCTCTTTGCTTTCTAGTTCCTTTATGTCAGCTTGCTCAAACTTACCTATCGCAGCGGCAATAGCTTTCATTTGCTTACCATACTTAGGCCCTAAAGCTTTAAAATTGGCTTTAATTTCTTTTACAAGGATGTTTGAATCCTCTTCCATAAAGTCTAGTTCCTTCACATTAACTTCAGAAAGCACCAAGTCTTTAATAGCGTTAATTTGTGCTTTCATCTTCTCTCCAGAAGCAGGAATCATTACTTTTTGTAGTGGCTGACGAACACGCATTTTCTCTTTCTTACGCAGCGACAATACCATCGAAGTGATATTTTGTGCCATCTGCATACGCGTTTCTAAATCGCCGTCAATTAAGTTGTCATCACCTTCTGGGAACAAAGTTAAATGTACCGACTCTTCCTTTGGAAGGTCTGTAGCATTCATTAAATCTTTGTACAAACGATCGGTAAAGAAAGGTGCAATTGGAGAAGCCATCTTGGCAATATTCACCAAACAAGTAAATAGTGTTTGGTAAGCCGAGATTTTATCCTGTGCATATTCTCCTTTCCAAAAACGACGACGACATAAACGAACGTACCAGTTACTTAGGTTTTCGGTTACAAATTCTTGTAGTAAACGCCCAGCTCTAGTTGGTTCATATTCGCTATAAGCGGTGTCTACAGAATTCATCAAAGTGTTTAATTCCGATAAAATCCAACGGTCAATTTCTGGTCTTTCATCAATAGCAATATCTGCTTCAGCGTAGGAGAAGCCATCGATATTCGCATAAAGACTAAAGAAAGAGTAGGTGTTATAAAGCGTTCCGAAGAATTTTCTTTGAACCTCAGTAATACCGTCAAAATCAAATTTAAGGTTATCCCATGGCTGTGCATTGGTAATCATATACCAACGGGTAGCATCGGCACCGTATTTATCTAAGGTCTCAAATGGGTCGGCTGCATTACCCAAACGTTTAGACATTTTCTGTCCTTTTTTGTCGAGTACCAATCCATTAGAAATAACATTTTTATAAGCTACAGAATCGAAACACATAGTCGCAATTGCGTGTAGTGTAAAGAACCACCCACGAGTTTGATCCACCCCTTCAGCAATAAAGTCTGCAGGATACGATTCTTGACCGTCTATTAATTCTTTGTTTTCAAAAGGATAGTGCCATTGTGCGTAAGGCATAGCGCCAGAATCAAACCATACATCAATAAGGTCTGATTCTCTATTCATTGCTTTTCCGCTAGGCGAAACCAAAATGATTTCGTCTACGTAGTTTTTATGCAAGTCAATTTTGTCGTAATTCTCTTTCGACATATTACCTGATTCGAAATCCGTAATTGGATTTTTAGTCATTATTCCTGCGGCAACAGATTTTTCACACTCATTGTATAGTTCCTCTACAGAGCCAATACAAATGCGTTCGTCTCCTTCTTCGGTAGACCAAATAGGAATTGGAATTCCCCAATAACGTGAGCGTGATAAGTTCCAGTCGTTTAGGTTTTCTAGCCAATTACCAAAACGTCCAGTTCCGGTAGATTCTGGTTTCCAGTTAATGGTTTTATTTAATTCTATCATACGATCTTTCATCGCAGTAGATTTAATAAACCAAGAATCTAATGGATAATATAAAACAGGTTTGTCTGTTCTCCAGCAGTGTGGGTAAGAGTGTTCGTATTTTTCAACTTTAAAGGCTTTATCTTCCTCTTTTAGTTTTATCGAAATGGCTACATCGGCAGATCTCTCTGGAGCTTCACCTTCTGCATAATACTCGTTTTTAACGTACATACCCGCCAATTCGCCCATCTCTGGAACAAATTTACCTTGTAAATCTACTAATGGACGAGGATTATCGTTCTCGTCTAAAACTAACATTCCAGGGATGTCGAAATTCTTTGCTACCATAGCATCGTCTGCACCAAAAGTTGGTGCAATATGTACGATACCTGTACCATCTTCGGTAGTAACAAAATCACCAGAAATTATTTGAAATGCATTTTCAGCATTTTCGTAAGGTGTAGCATAAGGAAGTAATTGCTCATAACGAGATCCTACTAAATCAGCTCCTTTAAATTCTGAAACAATGAAAAATGGAATTTTTTTAGCTCCAAATTCGTAGCTAGCTAATTCCTCTTCGTTTTCTGCAGCGGTAAATTTCCCAGAAAGCTGTTTAGCAACTAGGTTTTTAGCCAATACAATATTCATTGGAGTACCCGAATACTGATTGAAGGTTTTTACTAAAACATAATCGATTTTAGCTCCTATACAAAGTGCCGTATTCGAAGGAAGTGTCCAAGGAGTAGTTGTCCAAGCAATAAACTGAACATCTCCTTCAACTGCTTTTAATGCTTCTACTTTAAGGGTTTCCTTAGTAGCTTTAAAAAGTGCTACTGCCGAAGTATCTTTTACGTTTTTATAACAGCCCGGTTGGTTTAGTTCGTGCGAACTTAAGCCTGTTCCTGCAGCTGGTGAGTAAGGCTGAATAGTATAGCCTTTATAGATTAAGTCTTTTTTGTAGAGTTCGGCAAGTAAGTGCCAAACCGACTCCATGTATTTACTTTCGTAGGTAATGTATGGGTCTTCCATATCTACCCAGTAACCCATTTTTTCGGTAAGCTTGTTCCACACATCTGTGTAGCGCATTACCGTTTCTCTACAAGCTTTGTTATAGTCTTGTACAGAAATTTTTGTTCCGATGTCTTCTTTAGAAATACCCAATTCCTTTTCTACACCTAACTCTACCGGCAAACCATGCGTATCCCAACCAGCCTTACGTTTTACTTGAAACCCTTTAAGCGTTTGGTAGCGACAGAAAATATCTTTTATACTTCTTGCCATAACATGGTGAATACCAGGCATACCGTTTGCCGAAGGAGGCCCTTCGAAAAATACAAATGGTTTATTGCCTTCGCGAGTTGAAATACTCTTCTCGAAGATTTTATTTTCTTGCCAATCGGCTAAAACCTCTGCGGCTACGTTAGGCAGATTTAATCCTTTATATTCTGGGTATTTTTTCATCTCTGTACTTAGTCGATCGTTGCGATTACTTTTAACTCGATGCCTATTGGCGTAGGAAGACTCAATATCTCTATCGTTGTACGGCAAGGTTGATTGTCTTTAAAGTATTCGGCATAAATTTTATTGTAGGTTTTAAAATCGGCTTTCATATTGGTTAAAAAAACCGTTACGTCTATTATTTTATTCCATGAAGAGCCTGCGTCTTCTACAATGGTTTTGACGTTTTTAAATACAGAATGACATTGTGCCGCTATATCGTAAGAAAGAATATTTCCATGGACATCTAATTCCACTCCTGGAATTTTTTTCCTTCCTCTTTCGCGTGGTCCTACACCCGATAAAAACAATAAATCTCCATGACGGCGTGCATGAGGATAAGCCCCAACAGCTTCGGGTGCTTTAGATGAGTTGATTCTTCCTTTATTTTCTGACATAATTCTGCTTTATAACCCGCAAATTTACGCCAATAGTAGCAGATATGCAATGTGTACCGAAAGGAATGATTTTTAATGACAGATGGTGAATTTTTGAACCTGAAATTGTCAAAATATTCATAATGTCAAAAGATTGTTTAGTGACGAGGTTGGTGAAACGGAAAACGGAAATCGTGAGTGGTAAGTTGTGAAACGAAAACGTGAATATTAAATCGTTGAGCTTCTTTTTAAACTCCAGTATTCTGACTCTTTATTTTCAATTTATTGCTTAATCCAAGGATGAGTTTCAATTTTATTTCCATCCTCAACTCGTAAAAAATAAAGTCCATTTGGGAATTCACTAACTGGTATTGTGTTTTCTTGTGTACTTGTTTGGTACATTAATTTCCCTTGGGTATTAAATATTGTAACACGAGCTTCGTGTTGGAGTTCAATATGTAAATAATCTGATGCAGGGTTTGGGTAAAGTTTAAATGCTTGCTCAAAGGTATCACTAATACCAACTACATTAATGTGTACAGTGTCTGTAGATCCGCAATCGTTTATTGGATCGTAAAGAAGAACTCCATAAACACCATCTTCTGAGAGATGTAAAGTGTCGTTATGTTCGAATGGGATTACGGAATTGTAATACAACCAAGTAATTTCTAAACTGTCGTGTTGAGTTTCTACTGTGAGTATGTTTTCTAATTGATTGTAAAAAATATCTGCTGTAATTACGATGCATGATCCATCGTCCTCTGTTGCGGTTTCTTGATAGTTACAAGCGAATATGTTTGTACAGCCGTCAACTTCTTCTTCATCGCAGATACCGTCGTTATCTTCGTCGTTAATACATTCACCTTCGCAGTTGTAATTGGGAACTGCGTAAATACAACTGTCTGTTTCAGTGGCAAGTGGATTGTAATTACAAGCCATTGGTTCTACACAACCGTAAATTTCTAATTCGTCGCAAACACCGTCATTATCGTTATCTAAAATACAATTGCCATCACAGTGGTAAAATTCTAGAGGGTTGATGCAAGAGCCATCATCTTCGTTTGCATCAAGATCGTAATTGCAAGCGTTTGTATCTGTGCAACCTAAAACTATACCTGTACATTCGTAGGTAATAGAGCCAGAAGTAATAAGGCTCATTCCATTTACAGTAAAGATTATAGGGATTGTATTGACGATGTACAAATTTGCACCATCAACAATTTGAAGCGAAATAGTTTCTCCAGGTATAGCACCTACAATACTGTCAATAATCGCATCATCTCCCCATACTGCAATCGACTGCATTCCATTATTCAAATCTTCATCTGCTAAACTAGCAGAGCCAACCACTAAATCATTCTCTGTTAGTGCAACTATATAGGGGCTATTAGTGTTTAAACTGAGACTCGAAATGAAGCTATCATTAAGTAAAAGAGTCATATTAGAACCTGTATTTAACCCATCTAATTGAGAAGGAAGTTCACAAGATTGCGCTCCAACAAAAGTTGGAGATAGTAGTAGTAAAAGTGCAATTAGTTGTCTCATAGTTAAAATTAAGTATTGCAATTTACTTTAAAAAAGGCTTAAATCTTATAATGTACTCCGAAACCTATAATCTGTAATTGGTCTGGGTTCTTGTTATTGAACTCTTTTTGAGATCTTAAAAAGAGTTTCATCTTCAATTTATCCATCATAGTCCAACTAATCCCCAAAGTAGAACGTCTTTGATTAAACTCATTTGTAGTTGCCAACTTCCAATAAAGTTCGTGCGATACGTATGGATTAATTAGCTTGCTTTTTAAGGCAATAGCCCATTTGGCTCTGAAATGTGTTTTATCTCGGTCACCAAAAGAATCCCACGATTGTTGAAATCTCAATCGTTGTTTTAAACTAAACGGTTTATTCTTGAGATTATAGACTGAGCTAAAGTCTACATTCATACGTATGTATTTGTCTTCGTCTAATTTGTTTACAACTCTAGTATTTAACCCTAAAGAATGTGCTTTTCTAAAGTTATATCGAAAGCCAATATCTGTGAAGTTTTTTTTATACGTACTTAAACTATCCGCCCATCGAATTTGTTCTCGAAGTTCAAACCGAAGTTTAGAGTTCACTTTTTTACTAAATTTTAAAGAACCCCAAAGCTGTAAATCTTCGTTTTGTGCGAAGCTCATTAGTGGGATAATTAATAAAAGTAGGAGAGAAAGTTTATTCTTCATTTTGTGTTAATTCTGTTCCCCAAACAACTTCGTTTACATCTGCTTTAAAGAAAATAGTAACCGTAGCCACATCTCTTAAAAAGTCAATTTTTCCAATTTGAACTTTTACAATATCTAATCCTGTTCGTTCTCTTAAGTCGCGAATCATCTCCAACCTGTTTTTAGTTTTTATGAGATCTATTCGCTCGTAAACAATGTTTTTAGTCTGTACTTCGTTGTTAAACCAGAGTTTTTCGAAACTCAAGGTTACCAATAAAATAGTAGAATTTACGAACATTAACTCCGCCCAAGAAATTTTCTTATTAGCTAAAGCGTTTATCATTGCCAGTCCAATTACAATAAACAAATAGGTCATTTCCTTAATCGGAATCGGTTCTGTACGGTATCTTAAAATACCAAATACGGCAAATAAACCGAGCGCAAACCCAAGCTCCATCGGTACTTTTCTTAGTAAGAAACAAATGAAGAAGGTAAGTAAGTTGAAAATGAAAAAAGTAAATAAATAATCCTTTCTTCTATTTGCTGCAAAATACAAAACTCTAATAATCACAAAGGTGAATGAGAAGTCGATCAGAAAGCGAATAAATAACTTAAATAAGTCTCTTTGATTGAATAATTCTACGTCTAAAAATTCCATATTTTTTGAATCTTGTTAAGGTCTAGTAATCTCGATTTAAATCGATTGTATTTGAGTTTATCATCTAGTAAAATACAGCCGATGCAATATTTACTTAAGCGTTGCGGGCGTATTTGTTTTGAACGCAGTAAGGTATTAATTTTAGAATTACGGTTTAAGCCACTTTGTTTAACTTCAATTATAATAGGTTCTGAAAGGTCAACTTTATTGTTTTGGTCTTCAAACTTCAAATTGAAATCTATGGTAACACGTTCTTCTTCTGTTTTGTGTGCTAAGGTAATACGACTAAACGTATTTTGAAGTATTTGCTTTAAGTAGGCTGGGTTTTCAGGAATCCATTCTTGTAAAAAGGTTTCTTGGTTTTTACTCATAGGAAAAGTAAAAGGCGAAGAAATACGTTTTTTGTCCGTTGCACCTTTGTGTTTCAGCTTTACCTCTAAAAAGGATAAATTAGATTCTACATAGTTTCTAAATCTAACTTTATGTCTTTTAGGTTTTCCTTGATGGTGCTGAAAATAGTAATCTTTATTTACGGTGTCTAAATAAGTCGTTTGGTACGAAGCTTCTCTTTTTCCCTTGATTTCTAAAGCGAAATAATGATCCAGTAAGTCTGGTAATAATTCTATCAAGGTGGTTTTAGAAAGTAGGTACTTCGTATCGGTACGCTTCAACAACTTTACCCGATCCATTTGTTTCAAATCGATCGGGCTAAACTTATCTAGTTGTTGTTGTAAACTCATATATTCTTACGGTATTGTTAAGACAATAAATAAAGTTTTTTTATTTCAAACCTTATAGTTTAATGCACACATTTTTCGGTTCTGTAAAGAAGTGTAGTGCTTCAAAACCACCTTCACGGCCTACACCCGATTGTTTAACTCCTCCAAAAGGAGTTCTTAAATCTCTTAGTAACCATGTGTTTATCCACACAATACCAGAATCTAAATTACCAGCCATTCTATGCGCTCTTTTTAAATTACTTGTCCAAACTGTAGAGGAGAGTCCATATTTAGTGCTATTTGCGTAGCCTAAAACTTCCTCTTCTGTATCGAAAGGCATGATGGTAACCACAGGTCCAAAAATTTCTTCTTGGTTGGTACGGCAGTTAAACGGTAAACCTTCTATAATAGTAGGCTCTAAATAATAGCCATTGGCATATTCCCCATCTAGTATAACACGTTTTCCACCTACTAAAACCGTACCGCCTTCTTCTTTGGCTAATTCTACATACGAGAGTACTTTCTCCATATGATCTTTAGAAACCACTGCACCTAGTTTGGCTTTTTCATCTAGTGGATGTCCAACGACCATCTTTTTAGTCTGTGCTACAAAGGCATCTCTAAATTTCTCGTAAATCGGTCTTTCAACAAATATTCTAGAGCCACATAAACAAATTTGGCCTTGGTTCGCAAATGAAGATCGTTTTGTAGTTGATAATGCATCATCAAAATCACAGTCTGCAAAAATGATATTTGGGTTTTTACCACCCAATTCCAAAGACATCTTCTTAAACATTGGTGCTGCTACACGAGCAATTTGTTGCCCTGTAGAAGTTCCTCCTGTAAAAGAAATAACAGGAATTTCGGGATGTTCTGTAATAGTTGCTCCTACCTTATGTCCTAGTCCATGAACAATGTTTAATACTCCATCTGGTAAGCCTACTTCGGTGCATATTTTAGAAAGTAAGTAAGCCGTCATAGGAGTTACCTCCGATGGTTTTGCCACCACGCAATTTCCGGTAGCTAAAGCAGGCGCTATTTTCCAAGTAAATAAATACAAGGGTAAATTCCATGGCGATATACAACCTGCCACACCAATAGGTTTGCGTATTGTATAGTTAATAGCTACTTCGCCCATGTCAAAACAATCTGTTTTGTCGTGCATAATAGCCGTGGCATAAAACCTAAAGTTAGAAGCAGCACGAGGAATGTCTACCGCTTTAGAAAGCCATAATGGTTTCCCGTTGTCTTTAGATTCTGCTAAGGCTAAATCTTCTAAATTTTCTTCAATTTTATCGGCGATAGCCATGAGGAAGCCCATGCGCTTTTCCGAAGAAAGTGCCGCCCAAGCTGGGAAAGCATTTTTTGCAGCAATTACTGCTTTGTCCACATCACTCTTGTCGCTGTCTGGAATTAGAGAATATACAGCTCCTGTTGCAGGATTATAATTGTCTAAGTAGTTTCCAGATTGAGGTTCACAAAGTTTACCTCCGATATAATTTTGAATCTTTTCCATAGTCTATAAACAAGCGGTTCTACCACCGTCTACTGGAATGTTAATTCCATTGATGTACGATGCTGCAGGAGAGGCTAAGAAAGCAATCGCATTGGCTACTTCTTCTGCCTCTGCAATACGTTTCATAGGAACCTGATTTTTCATAGTTTCTAAAACAGCTTCCTCCGTTTGACCAGTTTTCTTTGCTTTATTTTCTATAATCGATTTTAAACGCACTGTATTAGTAGCCCCTGGTAATACATTATTTACGGTGATGTTAAACCCACCGAGTTCATTAGCTAGCGTCTTCGACCAACTAGCAACCGCACCTCTAATAGTGTTAGAAACACCCAATCCGTTTAAAGGTTGTTTTACAGAGGTAGAGATGATGTTGATGATACGACCATAGCCTTCTGCTTTCATTCCTTCCATTAAGTTTTGAACCATAATTTGGTTGCAAATTAAATGGTTGGTAAATGCTTGAATATACTCATCGGTATGTGCCGCATTGGCAGGACCACCTGCAGGACCACCTGTATTATTTACCAATATATTGGCATTGTTTTCTTTTGCAAAAGCAGCTAGTTTTTCTCTTAAATCTTCTGGCTGTGTAAAATCAACAGAAATATAAGTATGTTTCTGTCCTTTAGAGCTATCCAATTCTGTAATAACAGACTTTAATTTTTCTTCGTTACGAGCTACTAAAGTAATACTCGCTCCTAATAGAGCTAATTCTGTAGCAGTTGCTTTTCCTATTCCTTGCGTACTACCGCATACTACGGCACGCTTACCTTCTAAGGATATATTCATGGTTTATCTTTTTGCTATTCCTTTAACAACGCGATAGTTTTTATAGCGTGTTTTGTATTTTGCTAATACGGTAACTTCGTTTTTCCCAGCAGGGATTTTGGCGAAACCTGTATTGGCAGTTTTGTTAATCTCTTTTAAATTATCGTGTAAGTATAAGCTATCCGTTAATTCTCCTTGGTAAAGACTTACTTCTTTTACTTTGTTGGCGAGTTTTACTTGTACTACAACCGTACCATCAGCAAGTGTTTTTTTATTACTGAAGGAAAATTCGGGTACTGCTTTTCGCTCTCTTCCAGATTTACTAAATTCTCTTAATCCCAATCCTGGGTGGTTCTCAAAATATAGAGCTTCAGACATCAACTCTCCGTCTTCATAGTATTTTTTTTGAGTACCATGACGCGAATCTGCTAGGTAAGAAGTTACTCTATAAGCCTTTCCATTTTTATGGTACCACTTAGCCATACCTTCTTTTACGCCATTAACATAATCTATCTCAGCTCTCAGTTTTCCATCGGTATAAAAATCTGAAGCTAATCCATGACGAATACCCTCCACATAATTAATAGAAGCAGAAATACTTCCATCTTCATTGTAGGTGTGGACTAGACCGTTTTTAGGGCCTATCTTTTGGTTCGATGTTGTAGAATCATTTCCATTAGTACAACTCATTACAGTTGCGATAAGACTTAGGAAAAGAAGGTTTTTAAACATGTTTTGAATTTGAATTTTTCCAAAGATAACAAATCAGTTTAAGAGAAAAGGTCAAAATGGTCTTGATGTCAAAATAGTCGATTAAAGACAGAGGGGCTAATTGTTAATTACCAATTATTGGTTGGTCTTCGAGTGCCTCAGCCTGACAATAAAATAGGTTTTAAGTGATAAGGTAAAAAAAAGGGTCAACCTGAGCTTGTCGAAGGACACAATTTGATGCTATAAGTAACTCTCTTTGTTTGAAAGTTTTCTACAAATACAAATCAGACAGTCTCCTTTATTCTGACTCCTGACTTCTTATTCCTTTTTCACCCTTGAAAAGCATCTACAATATGATAAACTCGTTCTTCTTTTTCATTTTTAATAACCGAGACTATGTCGAAACGGACTTCGTTGTAGAGGTCTTTTTTTTCTAAGTAGATTTCTGCGGCATCGATCAGCATTTTCTCCTTTTTAAAGTTGACTGCTTCATCTGGGAATCCGTATCGCATACTCGAGCGAGTTTTTACTTCGATAAAAACTAAAAACTCTTTGTCGTAAGCAATAATATCTACTTCATATCGAATTTGTTGCCAGTTGCAATCGAGGATTTTGAAGCCTTTTTTTTGTAGGAATTGTTGGGCTATTAGTTCTCCTTCTTTACCCAAATCGTTGTGTGTAGCCATATTTATTATTTTTTGAATTATTCTATTAGCTACAAGATACAATTATTAGTTGTGAAAAAAGATTTTGGAAATAGGGATGAGAATTTAGAATGTGTTGGCAATTTCATGTGATCCTAGTTCAGAGATTTATTTATTACATTTGGTTGAATAAAATCATAATCAAATGAAAATCGTATTTAAGTTACTACTAATTTTATTCAGTTTTTCTATTTCAGCTCAAGAACATTCTAAGTTTAGTCTTGAATTTGGAGGTGGTATAAGTCAATTTTCGATGCAGACCTTAAACGAGGATTTTTTAGAAAATTCTTCAGTTTTTGAGAAAGGGATTCATTCAGGAGTCAATTATTTTTCAGCTATAAAATATAAACCCACCGCATTATTTAATATTGGACTCTATGTAAATTATACCAATGGAGGTTTGAGAAATAGTTTAGATATTCCCGCTATCGATATCACAGGTGAAATATTGGACACGTTACAGATGAAGGCAGTGTTCTCCACTAATGCTTATGTTGTTGGACTTAGTTCGAACATTGACTTGGGTAAGGTGTTAGGGTTTGAAGAAAGACTAAAAAGGTTTTCTATATCTACCGAGTATAACCTAGGCTTCTTTTTAGCCTATGCTAATTTTGATTATTGGACATTAGAATATCCAGATATTATAACTGACTATCAAATGATTTCTAATGGTCTTCAAGGACAACTTGCAATTACTACATCGTATAGGTTTAATAAAAATCCAATAGTACGTTCTATAGGATTAAAACTCGGTTACCAATTAATGAAAACCAATACGCTTGTGGATAACTCGACCAAAGAAGAGTGGCTGGCTTTTGGTTCTCCGATTCATTTGGATTATTCTGGCTATTATACATCTCTGTATTTTGTGATAGGAAAGTGATAATCGAGCTAGATTTTTTTAGCTAATTGGTGTGATTTGTTAAGTCTATTATTCTACTAAAACAGTACTATTATTCACCTCAAACCTTACTTTTTCTCCAAAAACAATCGGATTATTATCATCAATATGCCCTGCCGGAAAACTAAAAGCAACTGGGAAATCGTATTCTGACACTATATCGCGTATAATTTCTTCAGCAGTTTTACCAAAGGGAATGGTATTATCGTTCATATCGCTCATTCCACCAACTATTAGTCCTGCCAGATTTTTTAGCATTCCCGCCCTTTTCAAAGCTTGCATAATTCTGTCTATATGGTAGAGGTATTCATCTAAATCTTCAATAAATAAAATTTTACCATCGGTATTTATTTGACTTTCAGAACCCAAAAGAGAGTAGAGTATCGATAGGTTTCCACCTACAATTTCTGCCTCAGCTATTCCTTTTCTATTGTACGGATGATTCGCAATTTGATAAGACACTTTCTCCCCAAAAAGAACTTTTCTAAAATTATCTAAAGTAGCTTCAGGATTTTTTGGAAAGGTGATTGCCATCCCTGCGTGAAGTGTTGGAATGCCCAATTTCTGATGTATGTGAGAATGGAAAACGGTGATGTCGCTAAAGCCAATTATCCATTTTGGTTTTTTTTGAAAGCTTGTCCAGTCTATAGAGTCTATAATTTGTACTGAGCCATAACCACCTCTCACAAATAGTATTGCTTTTACATTTTCATTATCGAGTGCTTCTTGTAAATCTTGTGTTCTTTGAGTTTCCGTTCCTGCAAGTTGGTTTTCTTCTTGAAACAGGTTTTTACCAAACACTACTTTTAAACCCCAATATTCTAATTGTGTTTTTGCAAATACGAGTTCATCTCTACTAATTTTACGAGCAGAAGAAACGAATGCGATTGTATCGCCAGGCTTTAAATTTGGTATTTGGCTAGACTTCAAATGGAGTGGTTTTGGTGCTTGAAAGATAGGGATATAGATTTGAAAATTTGAAGATGTGACGATTTGAAAATTAACGGTCATTGCTCATCAAAAATCAATGCCCATTTACCCCTTACGATTTCCGATTTCCGAATACTCAAAAGCTTATATTTGCATCATCTAAAAAGGATTTCCAGATGTCGCAAGAAGCAAAAAGATACACCATAACGGCAGCATTGCCATATACCAACGGACCAGTTCACATAGGACACCTAGCGGGCGTTTATATTCCAAGTGATATATATGCTCGTTTTTTACGTTCAAATAAAAAAGACGTGGTCTTTGTTTGCGGTTCCGATGAACACGGTGTACCCATTACTATAACTGCGAAAAAAGAAGGTGTTACCCCACAGCAAGTGGTTGATAAATACCATAAAATTATTGGAGATTCTTTTAAAGAATTAGGTGTTAGTTTTGACATGTATCACCGTACTTCAGATAAATTGCATCACGAAACAGCCTCAAACTTTTTTAAGCATTTGCATAGCGAAGGTTTGTTGATTGAAAAGGTAAACGAGCAGTATTACGACGAAATAGAAAACGAATTTTTAGCCGATAGATACATCACCGGAACTTGTCCTCATTGTAAAAGTGACGGAGCTTATGGAGACCAGTGTGAAAAATGTGGGACTTCTTTAAATGCTACAGATTTAATAAATCCACAGTCTGCACTAAGCGGAAACAAGCCTGTGATGAAGGAAACCAAACACTGGTTTTTACCTTTAGATAAGTATGAGCCTTGGTTAAAAGAGTGGATTTTAGAAGGTCATAAATCCGATTGGAAATCGAATGTTTACGGACAGTGTAAGTCGTGGTTAGACCAAGGTTTACAGCCTCGTGCGGTAACTCGCGATTTAGATTGGGGAATTCCTGTTCCTGCAGAGGGAGCCGAAGGAAAAGTGCTTTATGTGTGGTTCGATGCGCCTATTGGATATATTTCGGCTACTAAGCAATGGGCTATGGATAACGGAAAAGATTGGGAGCCATACTGGAAGTCGGAAGACACCAAAATGGTTCAATTTATAGGGAAAGACAATATTGTATTCCACTGTATTATTTTCCCTGCAATGTTAAAAGCTCATGGCGATTATATAGTTCCAGAGAATGTGCCAGCCAACGAATTCTTGAATTTAGAAGGTGATAAAATTTCAACTTCTAGAAATTGGGCAGTTTGGTTACACGAGTATTTAGAAGATTTTCCAGGGATGCAAGATGTGATGCGTTATGTATTATGTGCTACCGCTCCAGAAACTAAAGACAACGATTTTACTTGGAAAGATTTTCAAACGCGCAACAACTCTGAATTGGTAGGGATCTACGGAAACTTCATCAATAGAGTAGTGGTGCTTACCAATAAGTATTACGATGGTGCTGTTCCAGAGAGAGCAGAATTGTCTGCTTACGACAAAGAAGTTCTTGCTGAATTAAAAGCCTTCCCTGCTAAGATTGCTAAGTCTATTGAGCTGTATCGATTTAGAGAAGCATTGTCTGAAATGATGAATTTAGCTCGTTTAGGGAATAAGTATTTAGCAGATGAAGAACCATGGAAATTGGTTAAAACAGATGAGGTACGTACCAAAACGATTATGAACATCGCGCTTCAGATTTCCGCTAATTTAACTATCGTTTCGGAACCATTTATGCCTTTTACTGCGAATAAGTTGAGTGTAATGTTAGGATTAGGGAAATTATCTTGGGACGTAGCAGGAGCAGATGACTTACTAGTTGCGGGTGCACAAATTGAAAAGGCCGAATTGCTTTTCCGTAAAGTTGAAGATTCGGAGATGGATGCTCAATTGGCAAAGTTGGAAGCGACTAAATTGGCTAATCAAGCTGTAGAACCTCAAAAGGAGAATATTAGTTTTGATGATTTTTCTGGAATGGACATCCGTGTAGGAACCATTTTAGAAGCGGAAAAAGTTAAGAAAACCAAAAAACTTCTCAAGCTTACAATCGATACCGGTTTAGATGTTCGCACTGTAGTTTCGGGTATTGCCGAACACTATAAGCCAGAAGCTATTATTGGTGAGCAAGTGTCTATTTTAGTGAACCTAGCTCCTAGAACAATTAAAGGAATAGAATCTCAAGGAATGGTTTTAATGGCCGAAGATAAAGATGGTACGCTTCGTTTTGTGAAGCCTTCTGAAACTTCTTCAAATGGCTCAATAATCGCATAGTTTGAGTTTAGAAGATGATATAAAAGCTAAAGGTTTCCCTTCGATGGAGGAGAAAACGTACGTCAACTTAATATTTACCGCGTTTCAGCTAGAGTCTAGATTTAATCAGTTTATAAAAAGTTATGAGCTGTCAACTGAACAGTATAAGGTACTTCGGATCTTAAGAGGTCAGTATCCAGAACAGATTTTGAGTGGAGATATTCAAGCACATATGCTAAAGGCGATGTCTAATTCTACTCGTTTAGTTGATAAATTAGTAGAAAAGAATTTAGTTGATAGAACTGCAAGTCCAGATGACAAAAGGCAGATTATGGTGCGAATTACCCAGCAGGGATTGGATTTGTTAATCTCATTAGATCTAAAAGTAGCCGATTTGTTTAAAGACATGATTAAAAGTGACAAAGCTCATTTAATTCAGTTAAACGGACTACTTGATGAAATGCGAGATTTGTCAAGTTAAATAAACTGTGCCTTACCAATGAGTATAAAAAAAGACATTCAAACTAAAGGGTTTCATTCTGAGCAGGAGAAGGCTTTTGTGAATCTAATTCACACTGCCGCACATTTTGAGTCTTTGTTTTCCCATTTTATTAAAGACTTTGGTTTAAGCCCACAACAGTATAATGTTCTTCGTATTCTACGTGGACAATCGCCCAATGCTATTTTAGGTGGTGAACTACAAAAGCGAATGCTTCACAACATGTCTAACGCTACTCGTTTGGTTGATAAACTCGTTGAAAAAGGTTTGGTTGATCGTTCGAAAAATAGCAATGATAAAAGACAAATCCTTGTTTCAATTAATAAACAAGGACTTAAGCTCTTAGCGAAGCTAGATAATGAGGTGGTAAATTTTGATGAAAAAATCATGAATTTACCTGAGGCTCAATTAATGGTTTTAAACCTTCTTTTAGACGATCTTAGAGCTTCTAGTAAGGAGTAATTATCACTTTGTTTTTATATTAATTGTAGGTACAAATACTTTTCATATATTTGTAGATGATTATTTCTAAAACATAAATTTACTCCCCCCTCATGAATAGCTTTACAGTTATTCTATAAAAGAAAGCCTCCTTATTAAGGAGGCTTTCTTTGTTTATTCAGTAATTATAAATTGTAGTTTCTGATGGTTTGATTTTATCAAATACAGACCTTTCTGCAAGTTTAGATCTATATATAAGGTTTCATCGCTTGGTGTATAGGTTTTTAGTATTTGTCCTAGTGAGTTTACAAGTTCAATAGTTTCATTTTTTTCTAATCCTATTATAGTAAAACTGCCCGAGTTTGGATTTGGGTAAATGCTCAGCTTGTTTTTTGCCTCATCTAAAATCGACAACCAAACAAAGCTAAAGCTACTCTCGGTACTAGGATTTCCTAAGACATCTTCTACGTTAGTTATAGTAAGTGTATTGTTCCCAGTAAACATATTTTCTACCGTTAGCGTAACCTTGTTAGGTTGAAATGGGTGTCTTGCAGCATTGGTTATTATCGCACCATTAGAAATCGAATAGTTATTTAAATCTTCAGCAGTACTTGTACTTACTTCCTCAGAGAACAAAACAATAATAGTAGATTCATTTACAGCTTCTACACTCGTAATAATTGGTCCGTTGGTATCCGCTCCAGCTTCAACATCATCTTCCATTCTAAGGTCAATTTTCCATTCTCCGAAGTTATAGTTGCAAATTCCGGTAATCCCTCCAATTTGTTCTGCTACCTCTGCTGGGTATTCATAGCCTTCTTCCGTGTTGTGAATAATACATTCACCTGTACCATCATTTACTCTCCATGCTCCGTAGTCATCAAAATTAAAGGTTGCGTAGGTTACGGTCACGTTGTTTACTTTTACGAGTACCCCTTCGTAATCTTCGTTTGCTAAATCGCCCGTATTTATATTTATAGGTTCTGGTATTGGATTGTTTGAGGTTAAAATAAATACTTCATCTGGAAAGGCAAATTCGGTGAGGTAGTTATACTCCGAAACTTCGCCTGTAACGATTACGCTATCTCCTAAAACTGGAAATACTGAAGAAGAATAAATGTAAATCCCAGATCTTATTCCTTCACCGTTTTGAATGTAGAAATCGTTTCCGTAAGTAGCGGTTACAATACCAGAAGTAGAAACTGTTTGTCCTTGGAATGGAGAGTCTTCTTCTGTTCCTTGAATACTTTGGATGCTGGTAATGGTTCCTGCAAACGGATTTAGCATTACCTTATAATTTCCATAAAAGGTATTTTCGTAAGAGCCTGCCTGTGCAACAATTTTATATTTCACATCTGCTCCAGCCGATTGTATTGGGATAGTTGCAGACCAAAGATCATCTAAAGAAGTCATTGTAACTTCATTGTTTAGTTGGTACCAAGAGCTTCCCCAAGTAAGCGTAGCATTAGTTACAGTAGAGCTTATATTCGTTGTGATTTCTGCATTTATTGTTTGTATATCGTCTTCGTTGGGTGCCTCATTTCCTAAATCTACATTCACAAATTGAATTGGATTAAGGTCTCCATTAGCCCATATAAGGTTTGCTAAGTGTGGGTAATCTACAAAAGGGTTTCGGTTGTTTTGCCATCCGTAAATAACATCGTTTCTTCTGCGTTCAAATGCGTCTACAGGATCTTGATTGTTCCATTCTAATAAAGTAGAAAGTCTACCCATTTGAGCATTTGGAAAAGTATTAATAAAATCGACTACATTTAAGTTTGGTTCGCCTGTATCGCCACTATAACGAGTGTGCATGTAAAAAATAATTCTGGCTACATCACCTTTAGAATCATCTCTAGGTTCCCAAGTAGAATTCGTGTAATTACATTCTGTGGCTTCCTCGTGTTGCACTCCACCATTATCGAAATCTTTATAACCTCTAGAACTGTTTACTGTAGCATCGCAGGGTTTTAAATTATGAGCATCGCTATAGGCACCTAAATCGCCATAGTTCTGAAAATCGCCATGTGACTTTGCCCATACGTGTTCTCTGTTCCAATAATCGGCTTGAGAATTACTTGCGAAATCGCTCTTAGGGATAGAAATACCCTTGTACACCAACATTATATTACTGTTGTTGTTAGGGTCTTGATCGCTGTCTTTGAGAATTTGCTTGGCAGAACTGTACGAAAATTCGTTGTGTTCTTTGATGATATCGTGTAAGGCATCCTCTAAATTCTCGCCGGTTAATTGTTGAATAGAATTGTAATAATCTGGACTTTGAGCGATTAATGGAGTACAAAGAATAAGTAGTAAATAGATAGTTTTTTTCATGGGTATGTTTTAAAAAGAAAGTTTAAAGGAGCTTGTAATACGTCTTCCCATTCCAAAGAATACAGAAGCGGATGCGGCATCAAAATTAAATTGATTCCCAGAAATATAGGTATCGTTGTTTAATGCGTCAGTTATATAGGTGGTGTTAAATAAATTCAACACGTTTATTTTAAAGTCTAAAAACACTTCTTGATATTTAAATCTATACCCAGCGTGTAAATCTACAAGCTGATAGGCTGGTATTTTCCATGAATCTCTTCCTGCATTTTCATCCTTTAAATCGAATGGGTTAAAGTCTGCATAATGATTGTCGAAACGCATCATTTTTAGTTTTATATAGCCACCTTTAATTGGACTATACCGAATGCTCGAACCCATTTGCAGTTGTGCCGCATCTCCAACATGCACGCCTGTAGCATCAAAATAATCGGTTCCCAATAAATTATTGTTGTCATCGTAACTTCGAATAGTATCTCCCGAAGTCCAACGCCAGTTACCAATACTGCTTAATAATTGTAGCGATAGTTCAGAGCTTATTTTGAAAGAAGCATCAAATTCTAAACCTTGGTGTAAAGCGTCAATTCCATTTATATTGTATTTTATGGTTTCTCCATCTACAACAGTACTACCTGACTCTGGTTTGTTTTTCCAATTCGTATAATACAAGTTGAGATTGGTGCTTATTCGTGAACTGTGAAAGCTATGCCCAAGTTCTATAGCGGACACTTTTTCGTTTCTAATATTCTTGAACAACTGATTATCGTAGTCGAATATATTATTGAATTTAGGCGCTTTTTCTAAGTAGCCAATATTCATAAATGCATTGTTATACTCGTCTATATTATAGTTTAGACCTGTTTTAATGGTATAGCCAGGGATCCATTTCCAATCGCTTTCTGTAGCTCTAGCTTCTTTAGAATCTATGGTGTAATCTGTGCCATTATGTGTAATTGTATCTCCAAAAGACAATGCTTGTACGTAAGTAGTGTCTTGTAAAGAGTATTGACTTTCTACAACTAAATCTTGTGGTTTAAAATAATCTATACGTTTATAACCTGTATTCGAAAGTGAGAGATTTACAAAAGCAGACCAGTTTCCTGCTTTGTATTCCATTTGCTGAAACAAGCCTGCCCATTTAACTAAACCATCATTGTGATAGGAGAATTTATCTCCTTTTCTAATTACAGCAGTGGAGTCTGATGCCGAAACATTTTCGTTAGCTACGTAATAATCACCACCCAGTAAATCGTATACTTCTCGGTAGTGTTGCCCAGTATAATGGCGTAGGTCGATTCCTCCAGAAAGCGTAAGCTCTTTACTCGTTTCAAGGTTGTAGGTGGATAGCAATCCAAACCAACGGTGGTTGTTTATAGAGCTTCTAATAAATTGACTTGATTTATGTTCCGTAGAGCTGTAGTTATGGTCTATTGATGGATCGCCTAGGAATGAATGTCTAGTATTTCCAGCATTGTTATCATAAATACTTTGGAAGTCTATTTGACGGTTTGTATTGAAGTTTGCGTTTGTAAGGCTAGGATTAACTCCAGTTCCACCGCCATTTCCTAAGGAAGCGTACAGTATATTTGAAATCACCAATTTGTTATTCGCTGCCCATAAATGATTTAAACTCAATTGAGGTTTATGGTAGTAGTTAATTTTAGAATTCAATGTTTCATTTTGGGCATACAGAGTATCAATAGGATTTCCGTTGTCATCAAAATTTACTTTATAACGATTTAGCTCTCCCCAATGTTCATTGTATTGTAGTCCGTAATCTCCATCTACTCCTGTAGTATCTACTCCTAAATCTGCGGCAAAGCTTTTGTCGTATAAAGAAATAGCTTTTTTGTACGAACGTTGTCCATGACTTTGTGGTGCTCCAAAAGCAGTAAATGAAAGTCTGTGGTTGTTAATTTTCTTTTGAACTTTTAAATAGTAGAAACTTCCTCTAGACCATGTTTGATCAACCCACCCATCCCTTTTTTTGTAGGATGCAGCTAAGGAGTATCCCCAACCATTTTTTAGTTTTCCACTATTATAACCTAAAGTGGTTTTTAGGTAGCCATTTCCGCCTATATTTTGAGAGAATTTCAATCCTTCTTTAGAGTCAATTCCGCTAGTAAGTATGTTTATCGTTCCTCCAACTGCAGGAATGGCTAATTTTGATGCACCTAGCCCACGTTGTACTTGAATGGTTTTTGTCATTACATCTAAACCAAACCAGTTTGACCAATACACCCAACCATTTTCCATATCGTTCATTGGAATTCCATCTATCATAACGGCTACGTTACGTTGATTAAATCCTCGTATAGAAATTCTTGCATCTCCATCGCCACCACCACTTTGTGTGGCATAAACCCCTGGAGTACTATTTAAAATTAAAGGAATATCTTGTCCTGCGAGTTCTTCTTCGAGTTGTTTTGGACTTATATTAGAAAATGCAACAGGCGTTTCTCTGGAACGTGCAATATCAGAAACGACTTCTACTTCGTTTAGAATTTGACTGTTTAGGAAGAAATTAAGTTCTTGATTTTTAGTAAGAGTTATGGTTTTTTTAAGCGCCTGATAACCTACATAAGAAATACTCAATTCGTAAGTTCCTTTAGGTAGGGAGAGTTGGTAAAAACCATTAAAGTCGGTAACAGTCCCTTTCTCGTTTTTTACAACTACAGTTGCTCCAATAAGGGTTTCGTTGCTATTATAATCTTGTACATAGCCTTGTAGTGTTACTTGTGCTTGCACATTAATTGCAAAAAGTAAACACAGAAGAAGGTAGAAATATCTCATAGGAATAGGAAAAAAAAGCTCCCATATTGGGAGCTTTTAAGTTTAGTTTAAAAGAAGTTTTTTAAGTAGAACCTCTTTGTTTTCTAGCAGAACTTCCACAAAATACAAGCCTTTTAGTTTTGGGCTCAATAGTATTGTTTCTGTAATAGAAGAAGAGTTGTAATTTTTTGAAAGCACTTTTTCTCCTAATATATTGTATAAGCTTATACTTTGAATTTCAGTGCTTGAGTTGATGGTAAGCTGTCCTGTAGAATTAGGATTAGGATACATTTGGATAGAATTATTATTCTCTTCTATAGAGATTAATGCACAATCACATTCGTGAGAACCTAAGCCTGAAAAACTATTGGCTGGTAAAGAATCCCATTCTAGTGTTGGGTCAAAAGTATATTCGAAATTTGGGTCGTATACGAATGGATTTATCACTTCTGATTTCCGAACCAAAGTTTGATCTTTTGTCCAATATGCACCTGTTTCATCTGCCCAGGCATCACCCGGATCTTCTCCAATTTTACCAATTACATCTAAAATATCCCCATTGCTATTCTCTAAAGTAAAGGCATCATTTCCATTAAAGTACATGGTTCCATCTTCGTAGTTTGGACAAATGAATAGATCTACTTTAGACATTAAGTCTGAGTCAGCGTTATAAATACTATCTGGAACAAGTGTTATACTATCTGTATAGTGCAGCCATCCATCCCAAAGTGGAGCTTCATATCCTTCTCCGTTAGGATCTCTTTTATCTAAACCAATTACAAAAGCTTCATTAGGTTCTATTAATCCTTCTAAAGTTGTTGTTGCAGGAATCGTCCCACCATTACTCCATCTAGAAAGTGCGTAATTAGAAAGGTCAATTGTGTTGCTAGTTGGGTTGTAAAGCTCAATGGCTTTGTTATTACTCCATCCTTCTACATATTCAGAAATAAAGAGTTCAGAACAGTTTTGGGCGTTGATTGTAAAAGCACATAGTATGCTTAAGCTCAATAGGTAAATCTTTTTCATAGCTAATTATTTAGTACCTAACAAATTTAATAAAACTCGCGACATATCAAAGATAAGACTTCTTAAAACGAAATGATTTTTGTCAGAATAAAAATATAGAATAAAAAAATCTCTTACATTTGCTTTCCAAATCAGCTAAATGTCAGATTCTTTAATAATTATCCCCACTTACAACGAAAAAGAAAACGTAGCCAAAATGTTGCGTACTGTATTTTCGTTAGATAAATCGTACCATGTACTTATTGTAGATGATGGCTCGCCTGACGGCACCGCTGCGATTGTAAAAGACTTACAAAAGGAATTCCCTACGCAACTATTTATACAGGAACGCTCAGGGAAATTGGGCTTAGGAACGGCTTATATTCATGGCTTTAAATGGGGTTTAAAAAAAGACTACAGCTATTTTATAGAAATGGATTGTGATTTCTCTCACAACCCAAATGATTTAATTCGTTTGTACGAGGCATGTAACGTTGACGGAAACGATATGGCTATCGGTTCAAGGTATGTGGGTGGATTGGTAAATGTGATTAACTGGCCAATTGGTAGAGTGATGATGTCGTATTTTGCTTCGCGTTATGTGAAGGGAATCACAGGCTTACCGGTAGACGATGCTACCGCAGGGTTTAAATGTTACCACAGAGATGTAATTGTAAATGTGCTGCGTTCTAACGTTACTTTTGTTGGCTATGCCTTCCAAATAGAAATGAAGTTTAAAGCTTGGAAGTTTGGTTATAAAATTAAGGAAGTTCCTGTTATCTTTACCGACCGTACCGAAGGAGAATCGAAGATGAGTTCTTCTATTTTTTATGAGGCCTTTTTTGGCGTTATTCAAATGAAGCTGAAAAGTTTCTTCGTAAAATACAAACAAGAATAGTTTATTATATAGCATGAAAAAGCTTCTTAAAAATGCTCAAATCATTAACGAAGGTTCTATACAAAAGGCCGATTTGTTAATCGATGGCGACCGCATCGCCAAAATTGCTCCTTCTATTACTGACGACACTGCAGAAATTATCGATTTAGCAGGTAAATTTTTAATGCCTGGTGTAGTAGACGATCAAGTGCATTTTAGAGAGCCTGGCTTAACGCACAAAGGACGTATTTATACAGAATCTCGTGCTGCTGTAGCTGGTGGGATTACTTCGTTTATGGAGATGCCTAACACCAATCCACAAGCCTTAACACAAGAATTATTAGAAGATAAATATAAAATTGGAGCTAAAGATTCTTTGGCAAACTATTCCTTTTTTATGGGTGCTTCGAACGAAAATCTAGAAGAGGTTTTAAAAACCGACCCTACACAAGTAGCCGGAGTAAAGATATTTATGGGCTCTTCTACCGGGAATATGTTGGTAGATAATAAGACTGTTTTGAATTCTATTTTCTCTAAGTGCGATATGCTTATTGCGGTTCATTGTGAAGACGAGGAAACAGTACGTGCTAATTCAGCGAAGATGAAAGAGGAACATGGAGAGGATATCCCTATTCGTTTTCATCCAATTATCCGTAACGAAGAAGCTTGTTATAAATCTTCTTCTATGGCCGTTGAATTAGCCAAAAAACACGATACTCGTTTACATATACTTCATATTTCTAGCTTAAAAGAAACGGCGCTTTTTAGAAATGATATTCCATTAAAAGAAAAGAGAATTACAGCTGAAGCTTGTATTCATCATTTATGGTTCGATGAATCGAGTTACGATGAAAAAGGGACTTTAATAAAGTGGAATCCAGCAGTAAAATCGCTGAAAGATAAAGAGGGTGTTTGGGCTGCTTTATTAGACGATAGAATAGATATTATTGCTACCGACCACGCTCCACATACTTTAGAGGAAAAACAAAACACTTATTTTAAAGCTCCATCTGGAGGTCCTTTAGTACAGCACGCTTTAGTAGCTATGTTAGAGTTTTACCACCAAGGTAAGGTAAGCTTAGAGTGGATAGTAAATAAAATGTGTCACGCTCCTGCCGACTGTTTTCAGTTAAAAGAAAGAGGTTTTATTAAAGAAGATTACTATGCCGATTTAGTGGTTTTAGATATAGATAAGTCTTGGACTGTAGCTAAAGACAATATTTTATACCACTGTGGATGGTCTCCTTTTGAAGGGCAAGAATTTAAATCTAGTATAAGTAAGACTTTTGTCAACGGGAACTTGGTTTATAATAAAGGGGTCTTCGACGAGTCTACTCGTGGAATGCGTTTAGAGTTTGATCGTTAATGAAAAAAGTGTTTTTAATACTGTGTACAGCTTTGGTTTTTTCTTGTTCTCAAGAAGAAACTAAAGTTATTGCCGCACTTTCAGAAAACCAGATGATTGATGCTTTGGTACAGGTTCATTTATTGGAATCTGCCGCACAGTTAAACATGCTAGACGGTATACGAAACGATAGTTTGAGCCTAGGGAATTATTACGCTGGCTTGTTTCAGGATACACCTTACACGCTTGAAGAGTTTAAAAGTAGTTTTGCTTTTTATGCAGAAAACCCGAAAGTAATGGAGGTTTTATTAGACTCGGCACTTACTCGTATTCAGATGATGGAATAAAAAGGATTTGAAGATGTGTTAATTTGAAGATTTGAAAATGTCTTTGCTCTCTTTATTTTAAATCCTTCAAATACATTTTCGAGAAGTCATTACAGCTTTGTTCTACGGGTATAAACTCAAAGTTCAAAGCTTTTTTAATTTTATCGTTTTCGTAAATAGAAATGCCATTTCCAGCTTTAGCTGTTTCTTTGGTAAGCATAGGAGCTTTACGGGTAATCATAGAGATTACTTTTGCGACTCTCCAACCGAGTGCATTTAAGAAATCCCCGACTTTAATATGCGCCCTCTTTTTACCAAGTGCATCTGCTATATAATCGAAGGTTTGTTTAAAAGGAATGCTTTCTGAACAGAGAATAAATCGCTCAGAATTAATAGAGCTTTCCATCAGGTCAACCATCACTTTGGCTACATCTCTAACATCTACAAAGCCATTGGTTCCTGTGGTATAAAAAGGCATTCCAGTAGCTATTTTATGAAACAATACAGAGCTTCCTTTTTTCCAGGCTCCAGGACCCAAAATAATACTCGGATTTACAATTACTGCAGTCAGTCCTTCTTCTATTCCACGCCAGACTTCTAGCTCAGAATTGTATTTACTAATGGCGTAATTACTGTTTTCAGGACCATCTACCCAAGGTGAGTTTTCGTTTATTAGAGGCTCGTTTTCGGTTCTACCTATGGCTGCAACCGAAGAAATATGACACAATTTACTCACTTTATGTGCCAAACATAAATTAACAATATTAGCCGTAGAGGTTACATTATTGTCTATCATTTGATGCTTATACTTTGGATTAAAATTTACCCAAGCAGCACAGTGGTATACTTTTGTTACCCCAACAAAGGCATCTTCTAATTCAGTAATATTTAATAGGTCACCCTCAATCCATTCAATTTTTGCAAATAGTTCATCCACTTCTTCCGTGTAATAAGAAAAGATTTTTCTCACCATATGAAGATCCGATCGCTCCCTTTTGGTTGCGCGAATTTTATCTTCAGTTTTACAAAGATTATAGAGTAGGTGTGCCCCTACCAAGCCTGTTGCTCCTGTAACTAATATCATGGCTGAAAGATAATAAATACAAGGTTTTATAAATAGAATAAAACACCTATTTTTACGCTTCTTAAAATGCACGACTATGAACTTTGTTGAGGAAATGAAATGGAGAGGGATGATACACGACATCATGCCTGGAACAGAAGAACAATTGCAAAAGGAAATGACTTCTGCTTATATAGGCTTTGATCCTACGGCAGACTCCTTGCATATTGGTTCGCTAGTGCAAATAATGATTTTGGTTCACTTACAAAGATCCGGGCATAAGCCTTACGCTTTAGTTGGTGGTGCTACTGGAATGGTGGGCGATCCTTCGGGGAAGTCTAAAGAGCGTAATTTACTCTCTTCGGATATTCTTGACCATAACGTTGCCTGTGTACATAATCAATTAGCTCGTTTTTTAGATTTCGATTGTGGAGAGAACTCTGCCGAAATGGTAAACAATTACGACTGGTTTAAAGAAATTAATTTCCTCGATTTTATTCGCGATGTAGGTAAGCACATAAGTGTAAACTATATGATGGCTAAAGATTCTGTGAAATCGCGTTTAGAAACGGGAATGTCTTTTACAGAGTTTACTTATCAGCTGGTTCAAGGATACGATTTCTTGCATTTATATACCGAAAAAAATTGTAAGCTCCAGTTAGGAGGTTCCGATCAATGGGGGAATATTGTAACTGGTACAGAGTTGATTAGAAGAAAAGCAAGAGGAGAGGCTTTTGCCATGACCACTCCTTTAATTAAAAAAGCAGATGGAACTAAATTCGGTAAAACTGAAGGCGGTAATGTGTGGTTGGATTCTGAGCGTACTTCGCCTTATAAATTTTACCAATATTGGTTAAACTCTTCTGATGACGATGCCAAGACTTATATAAAAATATTTACGCTTCTTTCTGAAGATGAAATTACTAAGTTAATTTCTGAACATGAAGAAGCTCCTCATTTAAGACTTTTACAAAAAGCATTAGGGAAAGATGTAACGATTAGAGTACATAGCGAAGATCCGTATAATAGAGCTATTGAAGCTTCTGAAATCTTATTCGGAAAAAATACTGCAGAGCAATTAAAGAATATTGAAGAGCGTGATTTATTAGATATTTTCGAAGGGGTTCCTCAATTTGAAGTTTCTATGTCTAGTATTGAAGATGGAGCTCAAATTATTGATTTATTAGCTCAGCAATCTCAAGTTTTCGCCTCTAACGGTGAAGCTCGTAGAATGCTTAAGTCGAATGCAGTAAGCGTAAATAAACTAAAAGTTGGTGAAGACAAGTTGGTGACAACCGAAGACTTACTAAACGAAAAGTATGTGTTAATTCAGAAAGGAAAGAAAAATTACTTCTTACTGAAAGCTATATAATTAACAATAGATGTTTGCATGTTGTTGGTTTTCCAACATGTAAACATGTGTTTACAACACCATTAAATTACAGCCTCTTATATCGCTAGTATCGAATCTGCCCAATACTTCAAAATCTCCATTTTCGTATATTCTACCTAAGTCTTGAGTGGCAATAAAAGAGCAAGAATGTATATTGGCTAAGTCAATAACGTTTAATCCGCCCTTTTTTTTGTTCACCGATAAGGGGTCGCTTGTATCTCTACATGAAACTTGCATCCATGGTGGACATTTAAAAAGACTTTCTCCTTGTGAGTAGGCCTGAGATAATAGTTCCGTCATCCCATATTCAGAATGAATTTTTTGTACACCAAATCCAGTTCCTAATATTTCGTGTAGTTCTTGACGGATCATCTCTTTACGCCTCCCTTTCATACCTCCAGTTTCCATCACCACAGTGTTTTTTAAATCCACACTGTAGTTGTCTGTAAAATCTAACAAACCAAAACTCACACCTATCAAGAGTGTTTTTTTGCTTTGTCCTTCTAGTTTTTTTAGGGTATCAAATAATAATTCGTGTTCGTTTAGGTAAAAACCACTTTCTTCTTTCTTAGAAAGCTGAATAAGTTTTTCGCACATATATATAAGAGAAGAACCTGTACGTTCCATATACGAGGGAAGTAGTGCAAGTACAGTATAGTCTTCTATGTTTCCATAGCAATACTCAAATCCTTTTATAAAGCTGTCTTCGTAAATGCTTAAATCGTGAACTATATGCTTACTCTGTATGCCTCCTGTACCGCTACTTGTATAGTATGCTTCTCTGTTGTTGGGTTCGCAAATTACTTCATGCGATTTAAAAAGCTCTATCGGTAAGTAGGGGATGTCTTCAGTCTTTGTGATTGATGAGGCGTCTATGCCTAAGTGATGTACGTAATTTTTGTAAACAGCATTGTTTTTAATCTGAAAATGGAATATTTCTAAAGCTAATTCTTTAAAAGAGTCAGCAGTGTGGTTTTGAAAAATACTCGCATTCCAATTCATAATACACTTGTAGGTCCGGCATTGTTAGTGAATGCATTTTGCATTACACGTATAGTTTGATGCTCTTAAATCATCGTAAAATTAAACATCCTTTATAGTTATCATAGTGCTTTTTGTCTTTTCCTAGTAATTATTTAAAAACACTAGTCGAACATTAAGTATGCAAAGACTCCTAATATCTCATCGTAAAGCTCAGAAGCCCAGCAATATATATAGGTTTGTCTATGTGATTGGTTTCGGTTTTTGGCAGGGTAATTGCAATTCTGCATTGTCTAACTAAAACAATATACATATGAAAAATGTTAACCTCCTAGGAAAGCTTATTGCAAGTTGTTGCAGTATAGCCTTGTTCCTTATGTTAAGTGTCTCATTTTCTGCGTCTGCACAACAAAAAGTTGTAGGTGGAGTAGATGTAGATATCAAAGATTATCCATGGCAAGTTGCCTTAACTTCTAGTCCTTCTGGAAGCGGGTTTTGTGGTGGATCAATCATTGGTGATTCATGGATTTTAACTGCTGCACACTGTGTAAACGGAACAAGTGCTAGTGGATTGTATATCCGTTGTGGAGCATCTGCTTCCTTTGCTTCAGGAGGAGACTCCTATTCGGTAAATCAAATAATTGTTCACCCAAGTTATTCTGGAAATTCATATGATTTTGCGTTGGTAGAAATTAACGGTGAGTTTGCATACAACTCTAATGTTCAGAAAATCGATCTTATAGATGAGGCCGAAATTGCTGCTGGAGCTCAAGATGGAGGAGTTATGTCAACTATTACAGGTTGGGGTACTACGTCATCAGGAGGTTCTTTAGCTTCTGTATTACAGATGGTAGAAGCTCCTATTGTAAACAATGATGTTGCTTGTGGTTCTACTTCCGATTTAAATGGAAATTCTGGACAATACCCTTGTTCTTCTCTAGATGCATCAATGATATGTGCAGGAGACCTTATAAATGGTGGAGAAGATGCTTGTCAAGGTGATTCTGGCGGCCCCTTAGCTGTTAGGAGTTCTGATGACTCGCGATGGTTGTTAATCGGAGCTACTAGTTGGGGTTATGGATGTGCTGACGTTATATACCCTGGTGTATGGTCGAAAGTATCTTATGTTTTAGATTGGATTAATGACAATGCCGATGTAGATAGTGAATTCGGATGTATGGATGCTTCTGCATGTAATTATAGTGAAGAAGCTATTTACGATAACGGTTCATGTGCTGAGCTTGACGAATGTGGAGACTGTGGAGGAAATGGTCCAGCACCAGGTTACGATTGTGATGGAAACTGTACAACAGGCGAAACGCTAGTTGTTACTATGTCTGACTCTTATGGAGATGGATGGAATGGAAATAATTTAGTTGTGAATGGTACTTCTTTAACAATTGGTTCTGGATCTTCAGGTTCCGGAGTTGTATGTTATGACTCTGCTGCAGGTTGTGTTGATGTAACTTGTGATGGAGGGTCATGGCAAGAAGAAGTTTCTTGGACAATAGCAGATGCTGATGGAAATGTATTACTTTCTGGAGGATCTCCTTTTGTTGGTGCCTTTGGAGCCGAAGGTTGTGGCCCTGTTTACGGATGTACAGACGATACTTCATTAAACTATGATGCAGAAGCGACTGCAGATGATGGATCTTGTTTATATCCAGTTGCTGGATGTATGGATTCATTAGCATTAAACTACAATGCGGATGCTATAGAAGACGACGGTTCTTGTAGCTATCCAATAGATTGTTCAGGACTTACCTATGTAAATATTGAAGTTGGTGGTGGTTCATGGGCTACAGAAGTTTCATGGGAAATGAATGGCTTACAAGGTCAAGCAGGTTCTACTGAAGCTTGTTTAGAAGACGGTTGTTATATCTTTAACATGTACGATTCTTTCGGAGATGGTTGGAACGGTAATACAGTAAATGTATTTGCTGGTGAAGACATTCTTCTTACTGGAACTTTAGATTCTGGTTCTGAAGGAGTATTAAGTTTCTCTCTTAATTACGATGGTGAATGTGGTCCTGTTTATGGATGTACAGATTCATTAGCACTTAACTTTGATCCTTTAGCTACTGCAAATGATAATTCTTGTTTATACCCAACCTTAGGATGTACAGATTCATTAGCACTTAACTATAATGAATTAGCTACCGAAGATGATGGTTCTTGTACCTATCCAATAGATTGTGAAGGTTTAACTGCTATAATGATTGAAGTTGGTGGTGGTTCATATGACTCTGAAATCTCATGGGAATTAAATGGTCTTGAAGGCGTTTCCGGATCTACCGAATCTTGTTTAGAAAATGGCTGTTATACATTTAATATGGAAGATTCTTACGGTGATGGTTGGAATGGTGCTACCGTTTCGATTGCTACCGCAACAGGAGAAGCTTTAGTTTCAGGTACTTTAGAAGCTGGTACTTCTGGCGCTCTAATGTTCTCGTATAACGAAGACTGTGGTTATGTAAACGGTTGTACAGATTCATTAGCATTAAACTTCGATCCAATAGCAACCATCAACGATGGTTCTTGTGAATACGAGCAAGGAGCTTGTGATGATGGTTATGTTTTAGATTGTAACGGCAATTGTGCTTATGAAACTTGGATCGGAGATGGTCTCTGTGATGATGGCTCTTATGCTGAAGGTGGTGTAGATATCTACTTCAATTGTGAAGAGTTTGGTAATGATGGAGGTGACTGTGAAAACGTTGTTGTTGATTCTTTAGGATGTACCGACCCTAACGCTTCTAATTACAACCCTAATGCATTTGCAGATGATGGATCATGTGTTTATGATGTTGAATCAGGATGTACAGATGCAGAAGCTCTAAACTATAACCCTAATGCGATAGAAGACGATGGTTCTTGTGAATATCCAATCGATTGTGAAGGCTTAACAACTGTAATGATAGATATGTCTGACTCTTTTGGAGACGGATGGAATGGGAATGTATTGACTATGAATGGACAATCATTTACTATTGAAAGTGGATCTGAATCTTCTGCAACTGCCTGCTATAATAGTGATGGCGGTGACTGTGCATACGTTTCCTGTGATGGTGGCTTATGGCAATCTGAAGTATCTTGGACCATTTCTGATATTGATGGAAATGTATTGCTTTCTGGAGGCGCTCCTTTTGATGGTGCTTTTGGTGGAGAAGATTGTGGTCCAATATCTGGATGTACAGACCCTTCTGCAGTAAATTACAATGAATTAGCAACTGATGATGACGGTTCTTGTGAGTATGTTGCTTCAGGTTGTACAGATATAGATGCTCTAAACTACGATTCAGAAGCAATTGAAGATGACGGCTCTTGTGTTTACGAAACAGAATGTACAGGTTACTTAGCTATGCTTACAGTAAACTCTGTTGCTTATGGAACAGAACATACTTGGTCTATTACTGATGCAAATGGTGCAACTTTATACGACGGTGGACAGTATGCTAATAACACAGAGAACACTATCGAACTTTGTTTAGATGCTGATGCTTCTTATTCGATGTCTATTATGGATACGTATGGTGACGGTTGGAACGGAGGAACATTCTCTATCTCAACTTCAAACTGTGAACTAGTTTCTGGTGGTCTTGAACAAGGTCAAATAGCAGAATTTGATTTTACTGCATCTTGCGATGACCCATGTGCATCAGTTGAATGTCAAGTGGGATATGAATGTGTTAATGGAGACTGTATCTTAATTGAGACATCTGCTCCTTGGGAGATGCTTATTACAGGTTCAAATCATACCATTGTAATTGATGGAGAAGCGACTATCGATCTTAACGATATGTCAATTGAAATAGGAGATGCTTTAGGTGTATTCTTTACAGATGACAATGGAGATTTACAATGTGGTGGATTTGCATATTGGACTGGAAGTACAAACTCTATTGCTGCGCAAGGAGACGATACTACAACCGATGAAATAGACGGATTTACTGCAGGTTCTTCATTCGTATGGATGATGTGGGATGCTACAGAAAATATGGTTTATGCTGCAAATGCAACCTATTCTGCTGCAATGCCAAACCAAGGAGAGTATACTACAAACGGTATTTCTGCACTTGCTGCTTTAGCTACTATGCCAGCAGTTTCAGAGCAAGTAATTTCTATGCCTACAGGTTGGTCAATCTTCTCTACTTATATGGTAGCAGAAAATATGGACATGGCTGATGTATTAGCGCCTATTTACGATGATTTAGTTATCGCTAAAAACAACGCTGGTTTAGCATACTTACCAGAATGGAACTTTAACGGAGTAGGAGACTTAGTATTAGGTCAAGCTTACCAAATTAAGTTGAACAATGCGAACGATCTTACAATTGTAGGAACGTATATGGCTCCAGAAGAAAACCCAATAGCATTAACTGCAGGTTGGAACATGATTGGATACTTACGTATTGAATCTGCGGATGCAGCTGCTGTATTATCTGAAATATACGCAACTGGGAATTTAGTAATTGCTAAAGACTATAACGGTCAAGCTTACTTACCAGAGTGGGATTTCAATGGAATTGGAGATATGAAGCCAGGTGAAGGTTATCAGTTGAAAATCAACAACGACGATGTTCTTACTTACCTGTCTAACGATGATTCTTACAGAATGTCTACTACAGAAGTAACTAACAACAGTCCAGTTTACTTTGAAAAGGTAATGCTAACAGATAACAATATGACTATTGTTATAGAAGATGCTGTATGGGATGTACTTCCTACAGTAGGTTCAGAAATAGCTGCTTTCGATAAGGCTGGAAACCTAATTGGTTCTGCTACATATACAAGTCCCGTTACGGTACTTACAGTATGGGGAGACGACGCTACTACAAATTCTAAAGATGGATTGGTAGCTTCTGAAGCTGTAGCGTTTAAAGTATGGTCTAACAACCAAACAGATACTTTCGAAGTATCTAAATGGATTGAAGGTTCTTCTACGTATTCTGTAGATGCTATAAACGTAGCTTCATCAATTATAACTACTAATTCTCTTACTAATACAATTTCTACAGAAAGAGTATTGGTAAAAGTAATTAATGTACTTGGACAAGAAGTTACTGCACAGGATGCATTCAAAGGAGAGGTTCTCTTTAATGTATACAACGACGGTACAGTAGAGAAGGTGGTCAGATAATTACTATTCTTAATTTATTAAAAAAGGGGCTCCAATAGGAGCCCCTTTTTTTATGAAAATACTTGTTATCGCTCGCATGTAGACGATTATGTAATTCGTAGGCATCTCATTTAAAGTGTTTTAGGTGCTATTGTAATTGAGGTTCTATTTAAAAATCGTAAATTCACAATAGAGCTTTTTACCCTCGGGGTTTATCATTTAATGTGTAACATTTAAATTATATGCTTATGAGACTCGAACGTATACTTGTACCGACAGATTTTTCTGAAATTTCTTTAGCAGCTTTTCAAGATGCTGTACAACTTATTAAACACACTCAAATAGAATTATATCACATGCATGTGGTAGACTCTCACGATCAAGTTAATAGGGCTAAGATAAAATTAGACCTTATGGCTGAGAAAGTGTTGAAGGAACATAAAACGCAAGTAAAAAACATTGTACGCGTTGGAGACTTTATGACTTCAATAGGCGACGTTGTATGTGAGATAAACAGCGATTTAGTTGTCATGGCTACTCATGGAATGGCTGGATTGCAGTGGATTACAGGTAGTAATGCAATGAGGATATTAGGAAGTTCTAGAGCTCCGATACTTATTAGTCAAGGCGCTAAAAAAAATAGTGTAAAGCACATAGTTGTACCCTTAGATTTTCATTCCGAGTCACGACAAAAGCTAGATATCGCTATTAAAATTGCATCTGCCTATAATGCAAGTATTCATCTTTTAGTTCAGAGAGAAGAAGACTCCTTATTAGTTGATAAAATGAATAAGATGATAAAGCAAGTCTTGTCTTATTTATCTAATCATAAGGTAGAATACACATTAAATTATGAGGACAATACCATTAATTCAGATCGATTGTTGGATTTTGCTCACAAGGTTAAAGCTGATTTAATCACCATCATGAATTACCATGAAGGGGTTTATACCGAAATGTTTGGACGCTCTCGCGAGCAAGAGATTATAACCAATAAGTACAAAATCCCAGTCTTATGTGTAAATGCGAAACAAACGTCTAATATTATTACTGCATATTAATTTTAGCTTAAATTATGTTAGCGTTTAAGTCGTACTTAACATTTATTTAAAGTGTAACTGCATTTTTGTTTAAAAAAGGGCTCCAATTGGGGTCCTTTTTATTTTGTTAATAGATTTTTTCATTCCTATTTAAATGCAAAGTATAAATTCATAAATTCGAAACATAAATCTTACCCAGTCTTATTTTTTTTTATGAAGTCTTGCGCCCCTTTTGTATTTGTTTTAATTGCTTTATTGGCAAGTTGTTCATCTCCTCAATCAGAGGTTTCTGTACAAACAAACCCAGTTATTTCTGCACCCGAACCTATAATAGAATATGGTTTTGAGGCGGACACTTTTTTAGTGATTAAAAATGAAATCAAATCAGGGGAATCATTAGGTAAAATATTGAACGAATACGGAGTTTCCTATTCCCAAATAGATAAGATAGCTCGAAAGACTAGAAAGACAGAGCAGGATGTACGCTACTTAAAAGCAGGAAATTCTTATGCTTTGTTCTGTGTACAAGATACTGCCGGAAGAGAAAATGCTCAAATGTTTATTTACGAAGAAGACAAAATAAACTACGTAGTCTACGATTTTAGAGACACCCTAAAAATATACAAAGCGCAAAAACCAATAGAGATAAAGTTAATTGAAGATGCAGGAGTTATAGAAAAAGGATCAAGTTTTTTCTTAACAGGTGCGGCTAGTGGTTTATCAGATCGTTTATGTGAAATAATTTCTGATGAAATTTATTGTTGGACTCTAGACTTTAGACATGTTCAACCAGGAGATCGTTTTAAAGTTCTATATGAAGCAAAGTACTTAGACGGTGAGTTTGTAGGTGTAGGAGAAGTAAAGGCTGCTTATTTCAATCATTTAGGGCAAGATTTTTATGCCTATCCTTTTAACGATAGTGGTTTTGACGACTACTTCGATCAAGATGGAAAAAATCTACGTAAGTTCTTTTTGAAAACGCCCGTAAAGAACAGTCGTATATCCTCTAAGTTTTCAAGAAACAGATTCCATCCGGTACAAAAAAGATGGAAATCTCACAAAGGGACAGATTATGCAGCTCCAAGAGGAACACCAATTTGGTCTACTGCCGATGGTGTTGTTGTTGCATCAACGTATACGAAATACAATGGGAATTATGTAAAAGTCCGCCATAATGGAACCTATACTACTCAGTATTTACACATGTCTAAAATTGCCAAAGGCGCAAAGGTAGGTGCTCACGTAAAACAAGGTGAGACTATAGGATATGTAGGGAGTACTGGCTTAGCAACAGGACCGCATGTCTGTTATAGATTCTGGAAAAACGGTTCTCAAGTTGATCCATTTAAGAGTAAATTACCTCCTTCAGATCCAATTTCTACCTCTTCGAGACCCAATTTCGAATTGTTTAGAGATAGCCTTGGTGCTGTATTGGATAGTATCCCTTATCCTGAGGCTCTTTAAATTTCAGAAATACGTGTTGTGTTTTTGTGTTTTGATGGATTTGTAAGAATGTTAATGTATTTTTCTACAACTTCAGCAACCTTACTTAGTTCTCCTTTTTCATGGTATCCTTGAAATTCTTTTAATCGAGGAAATTCCTTTTCATCTGCAAAACGTATATCATTTTGCATAGGAGTATCTACTTTCCCAGGAGCAATAGAGAGGTTAATGATATCTTCATGTTCCTCATCTATACATTTACTAAGCATGTCTAATCCTGCTTTAGCAGAGCAATACGTATTCCAACCTTCTACAGGGCTGTGAGAAGCACCCGAACTAATACTTAAAATTACTTTTTGAGCTTCAGACTCCTTAAAACTAGCAATAAAGTGATTTGATAAAATTGCTGGCGCTACAAGGTTAATAAGATAAGAGGCAGCAATAGCACCCATTTCTTGGTTTCCCATTTTTTGCATTGGACCAATCCATCCAGCATTGTGTATCAATGAAACTTGAGTAGCATTTTTCCATTTCGGAAACTCTATTCCTTCAATATCTACAACATCATTCAAGTCAAGAGAAATGTGTTTGAAATTAGGATGTTCTAGCGTATTACTTCTTGAAATACCAATAACAAGATTGTCATCGTCTTGTAAGAGTTGTTCTGTTAACTCTTTTCCTATACCACTGCTTGTTCCTGTAATAATAAATGCTTTCATATTGTATGGAGGATTTAGTTTATTTATTAATTTCTAAAAACCGCTCTATGTTTTTTGTAAGTCCAAAAAGCGCAATTATATCCGACTTTTCTACTACTGTACTAGAGTTTGGTACTCCGATAATGTGGTAGTCTTTGTCGGTTTCTTTATTCTTTCTCAAAATTGTTACTAGGTTCAAGCTATACTTCTCTCGTAAGCCTATATCTTTTAAACTCCTACCACGAACTTCTTTAGGGGCTTTAACTTCCACAATTTCGTAGTCATCAGGTAACTGAATACACATAACCACATCGGGGTTGATAAGCATTTCGGCCACGTTTCCTCCAACCTCATCTTCGGGGGATAGAATTTCTGTAACGCCCATTTTTTCGAGAATACGTCTTTGATCACT
>CAJJAI010000002.1 GCA_905182215.1 Flavobacteriales bacterium UBA6772
CCGATATATTTCGACTAGTGGGGGTGTCTAAAAAGGAAAATTTAAGTGGGATTTTTTAGCAATTTCACTGCCATATAGGTGGCAGTAATTTCCTCCTCTAAAAATACAATCAACATATTTACTACCTTAGCGGAGTATAACTACAAAGTCATCTTCTTGTCTAGAAGCCACAAAAAAAGCACCTACATCACTGTAAGTGCTTCGTTTTGCTAGCTCCTCCTCTAGGGCTCGAACCTAGGACCCTCTGATTAACAGTCAGATGCTCTAACCAACTGAGCTAAGGAGGAGTGTTTGCGCTGGCAAAGATAGTAATCTACTTGGGAATAAAAAGTAAATCACAAAAAAAAGGGCTCCAATGTGGAGCCCTTTTAATATATGATTCAATATGAATTACTTAAAACTTTTTTCAACAGTACCGTCATTGTATACTTTGAACAGAATTACACCCATGAACGACTCATCATTCGATATTACTTCTTGACCGAGTACATTAATAACCTTTACCAATACACGCTCTGTAGCGACTTCTTCAGTAAGTATGTATGTTATTGTAGATGCAAGGTTAATTGCATTTACTTGGTAAGACGCAGAACCTTCAAGCCACTTAGCTACTTCAAAAGTATTTATTGAATTGTTAGACCATACTTTAAACTGTACGTTTTCTGTAAGAGCTAAACCATCTTTCGGTTCTGTAGTTGCATCATCTCCCCACACAGTTAAAACAGTTACTGGAGAATTATAAACAGTAGAACCAATTAGATTTCCAACTTCATCGAAAGCAGCAATCTCAGCACCTTCTGTAGGTAGTACATCCCAAGCAGCGTCTTCAATAATAATTGTCATATTATTTCCAGTTGAAGCAACTTTAGCAAAATGATTAACAGCCTTGTGGTTGACAACAATTTCATAACTTCGATATTCAGTATCGTTAGAGAGGTAATTGAAAGTTTGATCTGACAACATCTTCACTTGATACCCTTTTCCAGGTTCTATACTTTCGAATCCTGCGAAACCCCAATCTGGTAGATACGCTAAACCGTCTGAATCTTTTACAATTACAACTTGCTCAACAAAACTCTCAAATACTGAAACTACAGGTGCGTTTTCTAAACGGATAGCTCCTAAAATATTCCAACCTTCTGTTAAGGTGATTGGATTTTCTTCTGGAAGCATATAAGTTCCTTCAACTTCGACACTAGCAATGTTATTTACTTTAATTTGATATCCTTGACCAATTAAAAGCTCCCCAATTCCATTATAATTCCATTCGGGAAGATAAGCCAAACCAGAATAATCTTTTATAATTACAACTTCATCCAAAATATCAGAAACAATGTCTCCCATGTACATATTATCTGCCATAATATAAGTAGAGAACATACTCCAACCGGAAGGGAGTTCTAGTAACTGTTCGGTAACTGGAGGTGCAGTTTCGAGTGTTCCTAAAGCAGAAATTCCGTTTATTACAAAATCACTAACACTTGGCATACTCGCCAAATAAGTTGCTGTAGCGTTGTAAATCACATCTTCCGAAGCATCCCAAATCATCCACACAAAAGTTTCACCATCCTGAAAACCGTCAATTTCATCTGTTGTTGAGTCATTTCCTTGCGCGGCAATAGCGTTAGTTGAACCGTTGTATATAGAATAACCTGCACATTGTAGCTCTCCATCGTCATTGGTATAGAATACACCTAACCAATCTCCAATCGAAATTTGATTTCCATCTATAAACATTGGAGTATCTCCACCAATAGCAATAGTGTGATTTGAACCTGTAATTAAGACATCCCAAGGCTCATTTGCAGTACACTCACCTTCTGTATAGCTTGCACCTACACATTCTGCCTCGCACGAATTACCATATGTAATTCCGTCGGCACCACAAACAGGCGCCCAAATATCTGTACAAATACAGCCTTCGTATTCACAAGAGCCATCATCTTCTAGAGCATTTTGATTGTAATTGATTGCCAAGACATCCATACAGCCACTAAAATCACAAGTCTCATTCCCTAAAGAAAGCCCTAAACTAGAAGGAGCTGTTCCGTTTAACAATTCAGCACCACTATCGTTAACCAAAGACCACGAAACCTCTGCAGGCCATCCACCATCGTTGGTAGTATTAAACACATAACAGTCACTCTCCAAACATAGTATTTCTTGCAATGTAGATCCTGTAGCTATGGTAAGTGAAATTGTATCGGAATTGGAATTAATTATATTCAACACATTCCCATTCCATCCATCGCCGTATGAATCTACTAGATTTACAATCACAAAATTCGCATAGCAATCTTGGGAATATAGACATATACCGTCTTCTTCGGTAGCATCTGTATTATAATTTGCTGCGTCTGTATCGGTACAGCCATAAACTTCTAATTCATCACAAACACCATCAGCATCTACATCACTTAAGCAAACTCCTTCACAACTGTAATAAGCATCAGCATAAGAACAGGTAGAATCATCTATATTTGCATTTTCGTTGTAATTACATGCCTCAATATCCATACAGCCATTTACAAAACCACAATCTGTGCTTAAGGAAATAGCACTGCTGGAAGGTGAAACCCCCGTTGATATTGTATCGCTTCCGCTGGTTAACACCCACGACACCTCAGTGGTATATAAACCGCCATTGGTTGTTGTAATTGTATAGCAACCATTGTTTAAACAGAAGTCAAATAAAGCTTCTGAGCCTTCTTCGAGAGTTGTAGAAATTAACTGGTTATTATCCACATCGTATAGCTCAAAGTAATTCCCATTCCAACCATCTCCAAAAGAATCTATCAAGATTAACTGAAGTGAATTTGCACTCTCGCAATCTATTGTATAAAGACATGTTCCATCATCTAAATTTGCCTCATAATTGTAATTATCGGCATCCACATCCATACAACCAGGGATTTCTACATACACATCACAAGATACCTCGAAAGTGTGAGAAGTTCCCGACCCAAATGCATCACCTTGGGCAACTTCGTTACCACATACCGTTACCCAATATCCATTTGGAGAATAAATACCATCTCCATAACTATCTTGAATATTAAAAGTCATTAGAGCCCCCTCTGCAGCACAAACTGCAGCAGTATAAGTACTACTATTCCCGTAGGAACCAGCTTCTACTGAAGCTAACACTACTCCATCTGCATTCGTGAAATTCCATGAAGTTTCTGAGCCATAGGTATCGGTCATTATCGTTAATTCGATGTCTAAATCTGAACTCTGACACATTGGGGTTTCAAACACAAAATCACTTGATTGCTCAAACCAATCCTCTGATACTAGAAGAGATGCATTGATAAATGTAGATGAAGGTGCGTCAGAATCTAATAACACATCGTATGCTAAAGTGATTGACTCACCCGAAGCTAAGCTTTCAACTGTAATTGAAGCATCAACAACTGATAGGTATGTTCCATCAACACTAAATGTGGAAGTTCCACCATTGAAATGTGCTGAACCATTATTGGTTAATGTTATATAGGCTGTAGTAGTCTCTCCAAACGAAAGTTGTGCATCTACATTTGTTATTTCTAGAACTGGAACATGAATAGGAATTGAAATGCTACTTGCCCATAAACCTTCATCACTACTCATACTGAAATTCACAATTCCTTCATCTCCATCAACTGCAGAACTCATCATACTTGTAGGGAAGTTCATACCTGTATACGTATACGATTCACCAGCCGCTATTCCCGGTATATTATCACCAAAGGTGCTAAGTACAATTGGTCCATCAACAATAGTTCCAATATAAATTTCTGAGGTAGCTTCTGTACCAATATTTTCAACAGTAAAATGAAGGTCGTAGCTTTCTCCATAAGAGAACATCCCATCTTCGTCTCCACTTAATTCATACGAAGTAACTACTAACCAAGGTCCGTCAAGTACCACAACAGATGTGGTTCCTATTTCTGGGATAGTGTTAAAGGCTGTTACTGTAACTGTAATATCATTTACTGATGAAATTGCATCAAAATTCACGGTAGCAGAACCACCAGAAACAACAGCCGTTCCAATAATTTCTCCATTTAAAGTTAAAGAAACCAATGCACCTTCCGTTGCACAAGTAACGTCTAAAGAAGTTGCACCAACTGGAATAGCCGAATTAAAGGAAGCATCTATACTTAAAGGAGTTTCAGTTCTCACCAATACCGAAGGATCTCCAAAACAAGTCCAAGTATCGGTCATACTTGCCCCACTCGCACCATAAGTATCGTTCATTTGCATACAACCATTCATCGAAATCCCACCAAATGAACGGGCATCGCTATTTTCACTTGTTTCAGTAAGAATAAAATTCATGTGGTCCTGTCCTTCCATGGGTGGCGACCAAGATTGATTTATTGTTGACATAAGTGTAGCAATTGCACCAGTAGGTTCTCCGTTATGCGAAGCCCTTAACCAAGCTTCTCCAAAACAAGTAGTTCCTGTGAAATTTCCATTTACACAGGCTACAGACCAAAAGAAAGGATGCACCTCTGTATTGGTTAAATTATTTACTTGCGTATTACTATAACCAGAAGAACCACAAGAAATATCCGATCCGTGTCCTGTATAATTAATAATCCCCAAATCATCTTCTAATAAAACATGTAAGTCTGATGCTGATGGATTACCAACTGCGTCTGCACCATCCTGACTACCATCGAATAATTCGTAACCTGTAGTATAAGTGTAGTCTAAATGCTGTGCTTGAATATTTCTTAAATGCTGGTAATCGTACTCACCGTCATCTCCAGGCCCTTGATCGGAACCTACTACAACAGTCTCTGCATAAGCATCGGTAATTGGTGGGTTTTGCTCGTATTGAATTACACGTGTTGCCTGTGTAGTTACATGATCTTTATCTTCTGCCGAAAAACGTCCTACCAGAACTTCTGGATAAGAATCGTCGCCTTCTAAATAACCATAATAATTATCGGAATACCCCGATGAAGCTTGATAGGCAGGAACATGTTCGTGATCTCCAACAAACAAAACATACGTTAAATTGTTGTTTTCGTAATAATCTTCGATGTATGCTTTTATCTCATCTTGACCTCCAATGGTAGCCACATCAACAATTTCGTTGGCGATACCTTTTTGAGTTTTCCAAGCCATAAAATCTTGCATTGGATCTATAAATTCGTTGTATGAAATAATCAACATACTTCCATCTTCTGTATCAATAATAGACTTAGATTGTATATCGTAATTGATAAACAAATCTTTGTAAATCATCTCAAACTGAGAATCTACGGCTCTTGGGAAGCTGATAGTAGAACCAAAACTTATTTCTAATTCAATAGAGCTATAAACCCTTAATAGTTTAGTTATAGGATTGTATTGCATTGGATAAATCCATAAAGCTTGGGCATTAAAATCTCGTACAATATGTGGTGTTTGAGCTTCAAAAAGAGTTTTCGGAAAGAAGGCATCTTTTTCGTATTCAGCTCCAAAAACATACGAAATCTCAGAAGGAATTACATTTCTGAAAAGGTTCCCCTTTGAAGGAGCTACCTCAACTTTATAGTCTTTATAAGTTGAATTTATAATTTCCACTTTTGGATTTTCTCCTTCTGGGATAATATAAGAACAGGCAAATTTCTGTAAATCTGGCGCGCCTTTTTCTAATAATGGAGACCCGTTTTCCAATACAGGAATACTCATTAATCCATTGGGCGTTTCAACTTCAATAAAACTTAAACTTGGAACTGAGAATTTAATGTTTAAGGATTTACCTGAATTAGAAACTAATTCTAAAGCATTGTTTTGCTGTGCATTTGATGCGAATAAAACAAAAAACAACAAGGTGAACAAAACACGAGTAATCGAAGAAATCTTTTTCATAAAAAAATAGTTAACCCTGCAGACAAATAGGGAGATTAATAAATCAACCTTTGAAGCAACAAAAACTATTCCATCTTTCTATAAATGAGCCTCTGAATAATCGAAAAGAAACCATAGAGTATGACTTACAATATGTATATTTGCGAACTGTCGTAAAAATAGATTAGAAAAGAGCAAATGATTCACATTACACTACCCGATGGAACGGTAAAAGAATACCCAAAAGGAACTACTGCAATGCAGGTTGCCGAGGGGATTAGCAGTGGTTTAGCACGTAATGTGTTGGCTGCAGAAATTAACGGTGAGGTTTGGGACTCCAACCGCGCAATAAATACGGATGCTAGCTTAAAACTACTTACCTGGAACGACGACAATGGGAAAATGGCTATGTGGCATTCTTCTGCTCACCTTATGGCTGAAGCTATTGAAGCCTTATACCCTGGAGTAAAATTAGCCATTGGACCTCCAATAGAAAATGGATTTTACTACGACATAGATTTTGGCGACCATAACTTCTCTTCAGATCACTTCCCTAAAGTGGAAAAGAAGATGACTGAATTAGCGCGTCAGAAAAATAGTTTCGAACGTATTGAAATTTCTAAAGCAGAAGCAATTTCTTATTTCGAAGAAAAGGAAGATACCTACAAACTAGAACTTCTCGAAGGACTAGAAGATGGCACCATTACCTTTTATAAGCAAGGAGAGTTTACAGATTTATGTAGAGGACCGCACATTCCTCACACAGGATTTATAAAAGCTATAAAATTACTTACCACTGCCGGTGCTTACTGGAGAGGTGATGAGAAAAATAAACAATTGACTCGTATTTACGGAATTACGTTCCCTAAAAACAAAGAGCTAACGGCTTACTTAGAAATGCTTGAAGAAGCAAAGAAAAGAGACCACCGTAAGCTAGGAAAGGAAATGGAGTTATTTATGTTCTCTCAAAAAGTAGGTCAAGGTTTACCTTTATGGTTACCTAAAGGAGCTGCTTTAAGAGAGCGCTTAGAAAGCTTCTTAAAGAAAGCACAAACGATTTCGGGTTACGAACCTGTTATCACACCACATATAGCACATAAGGATTTATACATTTGTTCTGGTCATTATGAAAAATATGGAGAGGATTCTTTCCAACCCATTAAAACACCTAACGAAGGCGAAGAGTTTTTCTTAAAACCCATGAACTGCCCTCACCATTGTGAGATTTACAAAAGTAAGCCTCGTTCTTACAAAGATCTTCCGGTACGTTACGCCGAGTTTGGTACGGTTTACCGTTACGAGCAAAGTGGCGAATTACATGGTTTAACACGTGTAAGAGGATTTACGCAAGATGATGCACACCTTTTTGTGAGACCTGATCAAGTTGAAGAAGAATTTGAAAAAGTAATCGACTTAGTACTTTATGTATTTAAAGCATTAGGATTTGAAGAATTTACTGCTCAAATTTCTTTACGCGATAAAAACAATAAAGAGAAATACATTGGATCTGATGAAAATTGGGAATTAGCAGAAAATGCAATTATCAACTCATCTGCTAAAAAAGGTTTGGCTACCGTAATAGAATATGGTGAAGCTGCTTTTTACGGACCAAAACTAGACTTTATGGTAAAGGATGCTTTGGGTAGAACTTGGCAACTAGGAACTATACAAGTTGACTATAACTTACCAGAGCGTTTTGAACTAGAATATACAGGATCGGACAACAAAAAACACCGTCCGGTAATGATTCATAGAGCACCATTTGGCTCTTTAGAAAGATTTGTAGCTGTATTACTTGAGCATTGTGGAGGAAACTTCCCTTTATGGTTAACGCCTGACCAAGTGAGTATACTCCCGATTAGCGATAAATACATGGAATATAGCAAGGAAGTTTTAAATTCGCTTAAAATTTCCGATATTCGCGCCGAGATTGACGAGCGTAGTGAAAAAACCGGTCGTAAAATCCGTGATGCAGAAGTTCGCAAAATACCATTTATGCTTATCGTTGGAGAACGCGAAGCCGCTGAAGGTACAGTTTCTGTAAGACGTCATGGTGGTGAAGACCTTGGAAGCATGAGCTTAGAGGGATTTAAAGCCCTGGTAAATAAAGAGATTACAGAGAATATTGACGATTTTGTTATTTAACTAAACTATAGGAGGAACAAGCCATAGCAATTAGAAGAAGAAGAAGCAGAGGTCCTGGACGTGTCATTAAAGAAAATGAGCACAACATAAACAGAGCCATTAAAGCACCTGAAGTAAGACTTACAGCAGGTGAAGGTGTAGAAGAAGGTATTTTCCCAACACGAAAAGCCTTAGCTCTAGCAGATGAATTAGGTTTAGACCTAGTTGAGATTGCTGCAAAAGCGAGACCACCGGTCTGTCGTATTGTGAACTATAACAAGTTCTTATACGAACAAAAAATGCGTCAGAAAGAAATGAAAGCTAAAGCCTCGAAAGTGGTAATTAAGGAAATTCGTTTCGGTCCGAATACAGACGACCACGATTTTGACTTTAAATTAAAGCACGCTAAGAAATTCTTAGAAGATGGTGCCAAACTTAAAGCATTCGTTTTCTTTAAAGGACGTTCAATTTTGTTTAAAGACAAAGGAGAAATATTATTGCTTCGTTTTGCGCAGGAGTTGGAAGACTACGGTAAAGTCGAACAATTACCAAAATTGGAAGGTAAACGTATGATTATGTTTATCAGTCAAAAGAAAAAATAAAGAACTCATATTTAGGAAATAAAGAGGACAGATCATGCCAAAAATGAAAACAAAATCCAGTGCTAAAAAGCGTTTCAAGCTTACAGCTTCTGGTAAAATTAAGAGAAAGCACGCTTTCAAAAGTCACATTCTAACAAAGAAATCGACTAAACAAAAGCGTAACTTAACTAAGTCTGGCTTAGTTCATAGAAACGACGTAGCCAACATCAAACAACAATTGTGTATTAGATAATACACAATAGAGTTTATTAATTAACCCTGTATTTAGCCCCTAAGAGTTTCGAAAGAAACCGCTGAGTATAAAAAAATTAACAATATGCCTAGATCAGTAAATCATGTTGCTTCTAAAGCACGTAGAAAAAAAGTAATTAAACTTGCCAAAGGTTATTTCGGAAGAAGAAAGAACGTTTGGACTGTAGCGAAAAACGCTGTTGAAAAAGGTTTAGTATACGCCTATAGAGACCGTAAGGTTAAGAAAAGAAACTTCCGTGCTCTATGGATCCAACGTATTAATGCTGGTTCGCGCCAGTACGGTATGTCTTACTCTCAATTTATGGGAGCGGTTCACAAAAACAATATCGAACTTAACCGTAAGGTTTTGGCCGATTTGGCAATGAACCACCCAGAAGCTTTTAAAGCTGTAGTTGATAAAGTACAAAAGTAAATTGCATAACATTCCTAAATATGTTAAAAGGAACCTTCGGGTTCCTTTTTTTTTGCCATTAACTTTATTTAACGCTTTCTTTTGATTTCACTAAATTTATAGAATATTAGATACTTGAAAAAAACCTAAAGCTAAATACCTATTAAATGAAAAAACTCATTCTTTCTTTATTATTTATAGTAACAACTTTTGCTGTTACAGAAACTAAAGCACAGTATAATGTTGTGAAAATAAATCCACTTAGTGCTGGACTACATACAGCTTCAATTGCCTGGGAACATACCCTAAATTGGAATACAAGTATTCAGATTGGGGCTTCGTACACTCCTTCTGTAGAAATCATATCAAGTGTATTCGATGGAGATACTTTAGAACTTTCTGGTAATTCTAATACATTTGAATTAAGAAAGTATGCTAAGCGGAATTCTCCTAAAGGCTTTTATTGGGGACCTTATTTAAGACGTCAGATTATTACTTTAAAAGATGATAATCTTACTAGTTCTTTATCTGTTTCAAGTATTGGAATGATGTTAGGTGGTCATTTCCTCATAAGTGGTAGTATTTCGCTAGATATGTATTTTGGATTAGGACTTGGAACGTACTCTATTAGCACTGGAGACTCATTTAGTGACATCTCTGATGTAATTGGAACAGGTAGTGTAACTACTGGTGCTGCTAGATATGGATTTACAGTAGGGATTGCAATACCAACCAAACTACCCAAAATAGGTAGTTATTTTTAACTAATTTTGAGCAAAAATTTCTATTTCCCAATCCTCAACAAACCATCCATAGCGGGTCTGTATGCAGGGTCAAGCATTAAAGCAGTTCTATAATCAGCTTCCGACTTCGTTATATTACCAAGAAGCTCATGAGTATATCCTCTACCAAAATAAGCCTCTAAATACATATCGTCAATAATAAGTGCCTTAGAAAAAACATCCAAAGCATTTTTGTGTTCACCTAAAAACACATTTACAACCGCAATATTATGTAAGGATATTTTATGTTCCGGATTAACGGTAAGGGCTCTATTATAAGCTGAAATAGCTTCGGTATAAGCTCCAATATTTTGGTAAAACATTCCCACTTTATAATGCAAATCAAAACGATCTGGACGCAATCTTAAAGCAGCGTTAAAATAATCTAAAGCTACAATATCGCCTTTGGCACTAAATAAAACCCCCATTAAATCGTAGGCTTTAAAAAAGTCTTGATTTTGATTTATAGAAGCCTGAATATATTTTATCGCTTTTACAGTATCCCCTTCCATTAAGGCATAATTTCCAGACAAATAAAGAGCTTCCGGATTTTTGGAATCAAAATTTAACACTTCGTTAATTTTAACCTGTCCTTTTTTAAATTCACCAACAGCTAAATAAACTTCTGCTAAACTTAATCTACACTCAATATTTCTAGAATCTAAACGAGCACATTCTTCCCACGAATTCTTAGCAAAACGGCTGTTTTTCATTGCATAATACAAAGTCCCAATTTGTTGCCAATAAAAGGCATTGGTAGAGTCTAGCCGTACAGCCTTTAACAAATCGCTAGACCCAGGACTTAGTGACTTATTTTTCAAATAAAGTTCAGCTCGCTCAAAATACAAAGCCGCATTTAAACTATCTAGTCCAATTTGTGTGGTTAGAGAGTCTATTTGCAACGAAATAGTATTGGTCGAATCGGGTTCTACAGAAACATCAAGGGCTTTTGTGCTTGGTTGTTGCTGACAAGAAAATAGCAATAAACAAAGGCTTAAAATAAGGATATTCTTCATCTTTATAATCTAAACAAATCCCTAGGTTTCCCTAGGGATTCGTGTTATGCATTTTGAATTTGTTCAACTATTTTAGCCTCTAATTCATCAGCTAATTCTTGGTTATCTCCAAGCAGTCGTTTTACAGCATCTCTACCTTGACCTAATTTAGTGTCGCCATAGCTAAACCATGAACCACTCTTTTTAACCACACCGTATTCGACTCCAAGGTCTACGATTTCTCCTACTTTAGAAATCCCCTGACCATACATAATATCGAATTCTGCTTTACGGAAAGGTGGAGCAACTTTATTTTTCACAACCTTCACTCTTGTTCTGTTTCCAAGTACAGCATCGCCGTCTTTTATCTGTGTACTTCTACGAATATCTAAACGTACCGAAGCGTAAAACTTAAGCGCATTACCACCCGTGGTTGTTTCAGGATTCCCAAACATAACCCCAATTTTCTCACGTAATTGGTTAATAAAAATACAAGTACAGCCTGTTTTAGATATGGTGGCCGTTAGCTTTCTTAAGGCTTGAGACATTAAACGAGCATGTAAACCCATTTTAGAATCTCCCATTTCTCCTTCAATCTCACTTTTAGGAGTTAAAGCCGCTACAGAATCAATTACAATAATATCAATAGCACCCGAACGGATTAAGTTCTCAGTAATTTCTAAGGCTTGCTCACCAGAATCTGGCTGAGCAATAATGAGCTCATCTATATTAACCCCTAAATTCTCAGCGTAAAAACGATCAAAAGCATGTTCGGCATCAATAAAAGCAGCAATACCACCGGCTTTTTGAGCTTCTGCAATGGCATGTATAGCCAAAGTAGTTTTACCCGAAGATTCCGGTCCGTATATCTCTACAACTCTTCCTTTTGGAAACCCCCCTATACCAAGAGCTAAATCTAAGCCCAACGAACCTGTAGAGATACTCTCTATATCTACTGCAGGCACATCACCCATTTTCATTACTGCTCCTTTACCGTATGTTTTTTCCAATTTATCCATTGTAAGTTGTAATGCTTTCAACTTTGCTTCTCGTTCCTTTTCCATGATGATTTTATTTTCTGTGACAAATTAAGTTTTTGTTTGTGTCAATTAATGACATTAGCTGTATGATTCTAATATTTGATTTGTATGATCTTTGGTTTTAACTTTCAAAAAGATCTTTTCTATTATACCTTTTTCATCAATTACAAAAGTTGTTCTGTGAACACCATCGTATTCTTTTCCCATAAACTTTTTAAGACCCCAAACATTATAAGCTTCGAGTACCGTTTTATCTTCATCGGCTACTAGCGTAAAAGGTAAATTGTACTTTTCAATAAACTTTAAATGTCTTTTTGCTGGATCGGGACTCACGCCAATAATTTCGAAACCTTTTTCTTGTAAGAGTGTGTGATTTTCTCCGAGGTTACAAGATTGGGCAGTACAACCTGGAGTCATATCTTTAGGGTAGAAATAAAGAATCACTTTTTTCCCTAAAAAATCAGCTAAAGAAATAATTTCTCCATGCTCGTTTAATGCACTAAAACTGGGTGCTTTATCACCTACTTGTAAACGCGTCATAAATATAGCTTGTTTTACTCAAAAATAAATAAAAAGCCTCATTTGAGCGAGTCAAACGAGGCTTTTTATTAACAAATTAAAATGCTTAATTAGCTATAAACACAATAGAATCTATTGCTTTTGTCTTAATGATACTGGATGATTTTGCGTAATCTAAAACAAACTGCAAAGCTTTTACAGAAGGTTTTTGTTTATTGTTTAAAAATTGGTTTTTGCTGGAATCTTTAGACTCTCCAGAAAAGTCGTAGAGTGTAGTCGTTTTTGCCATAGATATAGTTTTTCATTTTATCTATAACGGCTATGTTTTCTGTTTATTGTACGGCTAAATTAACTTGATGCTTTTCTTTGAGCTTTCTTAAATTCATTAAAGCATAACGCATTCTACCTAATGCAGTGTTAATACTAATTCCGCATTCTTCTGCTATTTCTTTAAAGGTCATATCTGCGTAGTAACGCATTTCTAAAACAGATCTTTGCTCTTCAGACAAATGGCTTATTAAGATTTTTAAATCCTTAACTACTTGAGCATTTACCATTTCATCTTCAGTACAATCTTCGGCTCCGCCAATAACATCAAAAATATTAAACTCATCTGTGGGGCGTACCATTCTAACACGAGCGTTTTTTCTGAAATGATCGATAACCATATTATGGGAAATACGCATTACCCAAGCAATGAACTTACCTTCTTCATTGTAACGACCTTCGTTTAGTTTATTGATTACTTTAATAAACACTTCTTGGAAAATATCGTTCGCCACATCTATATCCTTAACTTTAGAAAGGATATAGCCAAAGACTTTGTCTTTGTGACGGATAATTAAACGTTCGATAGAAAGGGAGTCGCCAGATAAAAAAGCACTCACCAATTGTTGGTCTGTAATATTTTGCACACGCATAAGCTACCATTTAGGTTAAACAACATTTAAAATGTAATAGGTAGAAATGCTTCTATAGGCAAAAAGTGTTTTGTGAATATTAATTTGGCTCTAATATAGAACTTTTTCAACAATCATACCAAAGGTACAAACGATTGCGTGTTAAAATTCCCTAATTTTGCGTTTCTGCAAAAATGCTGAAAACGTTTATGAAAGATTTCGACCAGTTAGATTCCAAAGAACATATCCTTATAAAAGGGGCTAGACTACACAATTTAAAAAACATTGATGTAGCTATACCGCGCAATAAATTTGTGGTTATTACCGGACTTTCAGGCTCTGGGAAATCTACGCTGGCTTTCGATACGCTTTATGCCGAAGGGCAAAGACGCTATGTAGAAAGCTTATCGTCTTACGCTCGACAATTTTTAGGCAGACTTAATAAACCAGAAGTAGACAGTATAAAAGGTATTTCGCCAGCTATTGCCATAGAACAAAAGGTGAATTCTAAAAACCCTCGCTCTACCGTTGGTACAAGCACAGAGATTTACGATTATATAAAATTACTCTTTGCACGAATAGGAAAAACTATTTCGCCAGTTTCTGGGAAAGAAGTAAAAAAACACAGTGTACAAAACGTTGTAGATTTTATTCTCACTAAAAAAGAAGGTGCTAAATTTTACATTCTAGCACCTGCACAAATAGGCGATAGAGACTATAAATTATACCTTGAAATGTTACTTCAACAAGGGTACCATCGTATAAAACACAAGGGTGCTATTTTGAGAATTGAAGATCTTTTAGAAAAAAAGACCAAACTTAAAGAACCTTATTACCTACTTATAGACCGCTTAAGCTTAAAGAAAGAAGATGGTTTTATAGAAAGACTTTCGGACTCTATTCAAACAGGGTTCCACGAGGGAAAAGGGGATTGTATTATAGAATTTATCGATACTGAAGAGCGCACAACTTTCAGTAATCGTTTTGAAGCTGATGGAATTGTATTTGAAGAACCGAGTATTCATCTTTTCACCTTTAACAATCCTTTTGGAGCTTGCAAAACGTGCGAAGGAAATGGAAGTGTTGTAGGAATAGACGAAGAGTTAGTAATTCCAAATACCGGTTTATCTATTTACGAAGATGCGCTCGCTTGTTGGAAAGGGGATACCCTTTGCAAATACAAAGACGACTTAGTTTTAAATTCTGAAAAATGGGACATCCCAATTCACAAACCTTACTTTGAACTTTCTAAAGAGCAGAAAGACTTTATTTGGAATGGAAATAAGGAGTATAAGTTCAAAGGAATTCACAAGTTTTTCGCAGGTTTAGAAAAAAAGAATTACAAAATTCAAAACCGTGTTTTACTATCGCGTTATAGAGGGAAAACACTTTGTAATACCTGCGAAGGAAAAAGACTTCGTACAGAAGCCAACTACGTAAAGGTAGGTCCCTATTCTATTTTAGAAATTGTAGACATGCCAATAGACGAATTGTCGGAGGTATTCAAAACTATAAAATTGAGTAAGAGTGATCAGGAAATAGCGGGTAGGTTACTCATAGAAATTCAAAATAGAATCCAATTCTTAATGGATGTTGGTTTGAGCTATCTAACTATAAACCGTAGATCTGCCACTCTTTCTGGTGGAGAGTCACAAAGAATAAACCTAGCTACCTCACTTGGGAGTAGCCTTGTAGGCTCTATGTATATTTTAGATGAACCTAGTATAGGATTACATTCTAAAGACACCCAAAGACTTATAAAGATTTTAAAGTCGCTTAGAGATGTTGGAAATACAGTAATTGTGGTAGAACACGATGAGGATATTATGAAGGCTGCAGATTTGGTGATTGATATGGGCCCAATGGCTGGAATACATGGTGGAGAAGTAATGTTTCATGGTACACATAGTGAATTAGCAAACGAAAAAGTAAGTCTTACTGCACAATATTTAAACGGCGATTTAAAAATTGAAATTCCTAAAAAACGAAACTGGACGGACTCTTTAGTAATTGAAGGTGCAAGACAACACAACCTTAAAAACGTTACCGTAGAGATTCCGCTGAATGTACTTACTGTAGTAAGTGGGATTAGTGGCTCTGGAAAGAGTACCCTAATAAAGAACATTTTCTACCCAGCTCTGGTAAAAGCCTTGGGGGGTTACGGACCTAAAATTGGGCAATTTGATAGTCTTTCAGGTTCAGTGAAAAATATTTCGGGAGTAGAATTTATTGATCAAAACCCAATTGGGAAATCATCACGATCGAACCCAGTTACCTATATTAAAGCATACGATGAAATAAGAAATCTGTATGCCGACCAAAAGCTTTCGACTAATAGAGGTTATAAAGCAAAGCACTTTTCTTTTAACACCAACGGCGGTAGATGCGAACATTGCTCGGGCGAAGGTGAGGTGACCATAGAAATGCAGTTTATGGCGGATGTTCATCTAGAATGTGAACATTGTAAAGGAAACCGTTTTAAAGATGAGGTTTTAGAAGTTCGATTTAATCAGAAGAATATTTCCGATATATTGGGCTTAACTATAGACGAGGCAATTTCTTTTTTCCAAGAAAACGAGCAGTCTAAAATAGCGAAAAGACTCCAACCATTACAAGATGTAGGATTGGGCTATATCCACTTAGGACAATCTTCTTCTACCCTATCTGGTGGAGAAGCGCAAAGGGTTAAACTGGCTTCTTTCTTAGGGAAAGGTAAAAGCGGTGGACAGCAATTTTTCATCTTCGATGAACCGACTACAGGGTTACACTTTCACGATATTAAAAAGCTCTTAGAATCCTTTAACGCACTCATAGAAAACGGACATACCATTTTAGTTATCGAGCATAATCCGGATGTAATTAAATGTGCCGATTGGCTCATTGACCTCGGTAAAGAAGGTGGTAAAAATGGAGGTCAGTTAATATTTGAAGGTCTTCCAGAAGACATTATCAACTGTAAGGACAGTTCTACAGGTTTGTTTTTGAAGGAGAAGTTTGAGTAGAATTGATTTGGAAATTTGATAATGAAATATGACACCTAGTCTGTTGTTCAAAAATAACTATTCAAAATTCTTAAATCTTCTGAATCTTAATTCTGAGTCATCAATTAAACTGTAACGCAAACAGCTTGCTATAATAGCCTTTCAGGGCAATAAGCTCTGCATGTGTACCCGATTCTACTATTTCACCTTGTTCCATAACCAAAATTTTATTGGCATTTTGAATAGTCGCTAAACGGTGTGCAATCACGATAGAAGTTCTTCCTTGAGTTAATTTTTCGGTTGCCTTTTGAATTAATTCCTCTGTATGAGAATCTACAGAAGAAGTAGCTTCATCTAAAATTAACACACTAGGATTAGACACATAAGCTCGTAAAAAAGCAATTAATTGTCTTTGTCCAGCAGAAAGCATCACCCCTCTTTCGCGTACATTATAATTATAGCCTCCAGGTAATTGTTCAATAAATTCTTCCAATCCTATTGCTTGGGCAGCTTCTTTAACTTCGGCTAAAGGGATGTCTTTATCTAATACAATATTCTTGTAAATAGAATCGGAGAACAAGAATACATCTTGTAACACCAAAGCCAATTTGGTTCTAAGAGATTTCAATTGATATTTAGAAATATCCTGTCCATCGAGTAAGATAGTACCCGAATCTATATTGTAATAGCGCAATAAAAGATTCACAATAGAACTTTTTCCAGCCCCAGTAGCACCTACTAAAGCAAGTGTTTTACCGGCTTCAATTTCAAAATTGATATTCCTAAGAACTGGTTCACCTTCTTTGTACGAAAAGTTAACCTGTTTAAAACATACAGCTCCTTTAACCTCATTTAAAATTAAATTCCCGTTAGAGTTTACACGCTCATCGGTATCTAGAATTTTAAATACTCTGGTTGCAGCTACAATACCTCTTTGTAATACATTTATCCTATCTGCTAAATGACGAACGGGTCTGAATAGCATGTTTATAAGCAAGATAAAAGACATCATTAATCCGAGTGTAACCTCACCGCCTAAAATCATATCTAAACCTCCGTACCACACCATAGCTCCTAAAGAGAGGGCACTCATAATTTCTATAACAGGTAAGAAAATAGAGAAATGCCAAATCGCTTTTATAGTCGCTTGTTTAAAAGTGGCATTCACTTCTTTAAAGTTTTCTAATTCGGTCTCTTCACGATTAAAAATTTGAACTATTTTCATTCCCGAAATATGCTCTTGTACAAAAGTATTGAGTTTAGAAATGGCAGATCGCTCGTCTTCGAAAGCGCTTTTCATTGCCGTTTGAAAATATTTAGTAGCCCAAATTAGTACTGGGAAAACGGCTAAAGAAATACAACTAAGCATCACATTCCTAGAAAACATCCAGGATACGATTAAAATAATTTTAAATAAATCGCTGAAGATTACCAGTACCCCTTGAGAGAATATTTCGGCAATCGTTTCAATATCCGAAACAGTACGTGTAACCAAAGCACCAATGGGTGTTTCATCGAAATACTTAAGTCGGAAAGATAGAATTTTATCGAAAAGCTTTTTTCTAATGTCTTTTATAACCGACTGCCCTATCCAATTGGCGGCATACATAAATACAAACTGAAAAACGGCCTCTAATAAGAGTAAACCCACCATTATTAGGCAGTAGTTGAGGAGCATCTCGGGATTTGATCCTATTATAAAATTATCTACTGTGTATTCTATAAGTATAGGACGGCCAATAGAAAACACGCCAAGTAAAATACTGAATACAATGCTGCTATAGAAAATTAGCTTATAGGGTTGTACAAAACTTAAAACCCGAGATAAAAGCCTAAAATCGAAGGGGTTATTTTTTTTAGCAGTCTCCATTCAATAGATCTTTAGGGTACTCAATTTTTACTAAATACAATCCTTTGGCTGGTGCTGAAGTCCCAGCAGAACTTCTATTTTTTTCTTTTATTATAGATTTAAATTCATCTAAAGTCATTTTCTTTTTGCCTACCTCTACCAGAGTACCCACAATAGCCCGCACCATATTTCTCAAAAACCGATCGGCCTCTATGGTAAACAACCACTTATCTCCTTGTTGTACCCATTCGGCTTTTCGTACTTCGCAAATATGTGTATTTACATCGCTGTGAATTTTAGCAAAACTCGAAAAATCGTTCACCTCACGTAAGTAAGAGGCGGCTTGATTCATCAAACTAAAATCTAAATTGGAATACATCAACCACGCCCCCTCAGTTAAGAAAGGGTTTTTCTGCTGACAAAGCCAGTATTCGTAGGTTCTAGAACTAGCATGAAAACGTGCATGTGTTTCATCTGCTACTTTAAAAATGGACTTTATAAAGATAGAATCCTCTAAAAAAGCATTTAAACGGTAACATACCACATCCAGATCAAAAGACTTGTCTGTGTCAAAATGAGCATACATCTGCTTGGCGTGCACTCCCGTGTCCGTACGGCCTGCGCCCATAATCATTACCTCTTCTTTTAGAAGTACCGACAAGCCTTCGTTAATTCTCTGTTGCACACTTACAGCGTTGGGCTGTACTTGCCATCCATGAAAATTAGTGCCTTTATATGCTAAACTGATAAAATATCTCACAGTGCTAAATTAAACAAAGAGTTTAAAATTGAAGGTTAAAGATTAAAAATTGTGAACCTAAACAAAAGGCAAAAATAACAGCCTTAAATTAAAGTAACAATATCAAATTACTTACAAAACTGATGGTTTAAACAGTAAATTGCCAATCGATATATTTTAATAAACTCGCATGAAACGCATAGGACTCCTTTCTGATACCCATTCCTTTTTAGACCCTTTGGTATTTAAACACTTTGAAGAATGTGATGAAATTTGGCATGCCGGAGATATCGGCGATATAGCAGTTTACGACCAACTAAAGGCTTTTAAAACTACGAGAGCAGTTTATGGAAATATAGATGGAGCTGTAATTAGAAGAGAATGCCCACTACACCAACGTTTTATGTGCGAACAGGTAGATGTATGGATAACACATATTGGAGGTTACCCAAAAAGATATTCGCCACCTATTAAAGACGCAATAAAGAAAAACCCACCCAAATTATTCATTTCGGGTCATTCTCATATTCTAAAAGTAATGTACGACAAAGAACTTTCGCTCTTACACATGAATCCTGGAGCAGCAGGGAAACATGGCTTTCATCAAGTAAAAACACTCTTGCGTTTTACTATAGATGGGAAAGATATAAAAGACTTAGAGGTAATAGAATTTGGTAAACGCTAGCGAATACGGTCTACCGAACGAATTAAATCGTCGTCTTTCTTAACTCCTCTGTATGCCATAGCTAAGGCTGCAAAAGCAAACAATAATAAGCCTGTACAATTAAAGTTGAGTTCAAAGTCAAATTCGCTATTACCTAACAATAGACCTAAACGAACCGCAATTACTGCAATTACCAAAACCGCTAAACGAATCAACTTCATTTGAAGTTTTCTATTTTTAAATATGAAAATTGCGAGTGCTGAAAATAAACTAGCTGTTATCGTTAAGATGAACATCTTGGTATCGTCTTGAGCAAAAGTTAGCTCTTTGTTAAGCGACCAAACTGGAACTTTAAAAGAAACTAAGGCCATAGCTATAGTGGCTACTAGAAGGTATATAGATTGAATTCTTTGAATCATGATTTATAATTTTGCTCAAAAATAAGGTTTTAATGATGGATAAATAATTTATAATTTATAATTATTCGACTGGTAAAAATCAGAACAACAGAAAGCTTCGATTCATAAACTTTCAATTTTAAATTTTCAACATTCAACTAAAAGCTGTATAATTGCAGAACAAATCCTCGTCTCAGGCACATTTGAGACATATCCAGTATACAACATTCCAACAAAAGTCAAATCGACTTCTACAGTACCCATAACATTCATTTATGTACGATATTTTACAATTAAAAGGCAAACTACTTCCCGAATTACAAGGAATTGCAAAAGAACTGAGTGTTCCTAAGTTTAGAGCCTTAAAAAAGATGGACTTGATATATCAAATTTTAGATGTACAAGCTATCAACCCAAAGTCAAATACAAAACCAAAGGAAGAACCAAAAGAGGATCCTAAACCTAAGGCTGTAAAAAAGCCTAGGGCAAAAAAAGAACTTGTTAAGGAAACAACTACAAAAGCTAGCCCTAAAGTGGCGGAGACTAAAGTTGACACTACAAAGACCGTTGCAACAGTAGAGGAACCTAAGGCAGAAGCTAAGGAAATTACTTCTGAAAATGATGGTATTACAAAGCCTACAGAAAAAACACTTCAAGCACGACTTAATCCAGACAAACCTAACCCTAGAGATAGAGCTCTTCGCCCAAGAAGAAAAAAGGAATCTCAATTAGATCGTATAAAAAAGGCTGAACAAAGAGTTTCGGAACAAAAACAAGTTATAATTCCTGTAAAAAAGGAAGAAGTTACTGAAGCTGTTCAACCTATAAAAAAAGTGCTAGAGCCTAAAAAAGCTCCACAAAGTCTGGCTAAAACGCCTCCAAGAACTCAACAAAATCGTAGAAACGACAAGAAAAATGTTGATTACGAATTTGAAGGGATCGTTAATAGCGAAGGTGTTTTAGAAATCATGTCTGATGGATATGGATTCTTACGTTCTTCCGATTATAATTACCTAAGTTCTCCAGATGATATTTATGTTTCTCATTCTCAAATAAAATTATTTGGCTTAAGAACTGGAGATAGCGTGAAAGGAATTGTTCGCCCACCAAAAGAAGGTGAAAAATATTTCCCACTTACCAGTATTGAAACTATTAACGGGAGAGACCCTAGTTATGTGAGAGATCGTGTGGCCTTTGAACATCTTACCCCACTTTTTCCAGATGAGAAATTTAACCTAGCAGACAATAATGCAGGTACTGCAGCTCGTATTATAGACCTGTTCTCTCCTATTGGGAAAGGGCAACGTGGATTAATTGTAGCACAACCAAAAACGGGTAAAACTGTTTTACTTAAAGAAGTAGCCAACTCAATAGCGAAGAATCACCCAGAAGTGTATATGATTGTACTTTTGATTGATGAACGTCCTGAAGAAGTTACCGACATGGCAAGAACAGTAAATGCAGAGGTGGTATCTTCTACTTTTGATGAACCTGCAGAAAGACATGTAAAAGTGGCCAATATTGTATTGGAGAAAGCCAAAAGAATGGTAGAATGCGGACACGATGTAGTGATCTTATTAGATTCTATTACGCGTTTAGCACGTGCCTATAACACCGTTTCTCCAGCATCTGGAAAAGTACTTTCAGGTGGTATTGACGCTAATGCATTACACAAACCAAAACGCTTCTTTGGAGCTGCTCGTAATATTGAAAATGGTGGTTCGCTAACCATTATTGCTACGGCTTTAGTAGATACAGGTTCTAAAATGGACGAGGTTATCTTCGAAGAATTTAAAGGTACCGGTAACATGGAAATGCAATTGGATAGAAAAATTGCAAACAAACGTATTTACCCTGCTATTGACTTAGTAAACTCAAGTACAAGAAGAGAAGACTTACTTATGGGTAAAGAAGAACTACAGCGTATGTGGATTATGAGAAAGCACTTAGCCGACATGACTCCACTCGAAGCAATGGAATTCTTAAAAGATCGTATTAGAAGAACTGAGAACAATGCAGAGTTCTTAGTCTCGATGAATGGATAACATTCTATAACTCACAAAAAGGCTCTATTCGAATTCGGATAGAGCCTTTTTTTTTGACAGAAAGAAGAAGAAGAAGGAAAACATACCCTTCGAGAAGCTCAAGAGAACAAATAAGGAAATGGTGAATGGTGAAATGAATTTTTTCTCAAACAATCTCCAACCAATAACTATCAACTCCTTACTTCAACTCAAAACTATTTTTTTCTTGTCAGTATGAGCCTGTCGAAGACCTTCCAGACTTTCATTGATTTTTTTGACACAGCGACAATATTCGACTATCTTAAAAGCAAAAAAAAAGCTTCCCGAAGGAAGCTTTTTTATATTTATAAAGGGTTTTATTAAACTACACCCTGGTCTAACATAGCATCGGCAACTTTAACGAAACCTGCAACGTTGGCACCTTTTACATAGTTTACATATCCGGTATGATCACCACCATGCTTCACACAAGCTTCGTGAATATCAACCATAATAGTATATAGTTTTGCATCTACCTCTTCACGAGACCAATTGTAACGCATAGAGTTTTGAGACATCTCTAATCCAGAAACAGCTACACCACCTGCATTAGAGGCTTTACCTGGAGCAAACAAAATTTTATTTGCATCAAATACTTCAATTGCATCTGGTGTACAAGGCATATTAGCACCTTCACTCACACAAATACATCCGTTAGCAACTAAAAGAGCTGCTTCTTCAGCATTTAATTCGTTTTGAGTAGCACAAGGAAGAGCTACATCACATTTAATAGACCAAGGTCTTTGTCCTGCGTGGAATACACAACCGTACTTATCAGCATAAGCCTTAATACGACCTCTTTGAACATTTTTCAAGTCCATTACGAAAGCTAATTTCTCGGCATCAACACCGTCTGAATCGTAAATATAACCTGAAGAATCAGATAAAGAAACCACTTTACCACCTAACTCAGTTACTTTTTCACAAGCATACTGTGCTACGTTTCCAGCTCCAGAAATAGCCACTGTTTTACCAGCAAAACTATCCCCTTTAGTTTTAAGCATTTGGTCTGCAAAGTATACATTACCGTAACCGGTAGCTTCTGGACGGATTAAAGAACCACCCCAAGAAGCACCTTTACCTGTAAGTACACCTGTAAATTCATTTCTTAAACGCTTGTATTGACCGAACATAAATCCAATCTCACGTCCACCTACACCAATATCTCCAGCTGGAATATCTGTGTTAGGTCCTATATGTCTGAACAACTCCGACATAAAGCTCTGACAAAAACGCATCACTTCATTATCAGACTTCGCTTTAGGGTTAAAGTCAGCACCACCTTTACCACCACCCATAGGTAGTGTAGTAAGGCTGTTTTTAAATACTTGTTCGAAAGCTAAGAATTTCAGAATCCCTAAGTTTACCGAAGGATGAAAACGCAATCCACCTTTATAAGGTCCAATTGCACTGTTCATTTCTATACGGAAACCTCTGTTTACTTGAATTTCTCCTTTATCGTCTAACCAAGGAACACGAAACATAATTACGCGTTCTGGTTCAACCATACGTTCTAACAACATTGCATTGTTGTACTTAGGGTTTTTCTCAATAAAAGGAATCACTGCTTCAGCTACCTCAGTAACTGCTTGAATGAATTCTGGCTCATTGCCATTTCTAACTTTTACACTTTCTATAAAAGCGTTGATCTTTGCCTCCATCACTGTGGTGTTAAATAATTAAATACGCTGCAAACGTAAAACTTTTTTCTTTTATGACCATCAAAAATCACATTTTCTAGGACTTTGCATACTGATTACCTGGCAAGGCTCTTACCAAGCCCTTAAGCTCTAGCTGTAATAGAATTTGCATGATTTTAGGTATGCTCAATTTCGCTTGAAAACCGATTAAGTCTAAACTTAATTTTTCTTTACTTGATAATATACCGAGAATTTCTTGCTCCTCTTTGTTCAAATCTACGAATAATGACACTTGTAGGCTAGGATTTTTTTCGGATTCCTTATCCCAGCCCATCAAATAGCAAATATCGTTGGACGACTGTATTAAAGCTGCCTGATTTCTGCGTATTAACTGATTGCAACCTTCAGAATTCTCATCTCCTACTCTACCGGGAACAGCAAAAACATCTCTACTATAAGAGTTTGCTATATCTGCAGTTATTAAAGCGCCACCTTTTTTGCGTGCTTCTACTACAAGAGTAGCATCTGATAGTCCAGCAATAATTCTATTTCGTTTAGGGAAATTCTCTCTATCGGGTTTGGTTCCACTCATAAAATCGGAAAGCAGACCGCCTTGATCTTGCATTTCTCGAGCCACTTGGGTATGTAATTGTGGATAAACGCGATCTAATCCATGTGCCAAAACCCCCATTGTAGGAACATTGTATTTTAAACAAGCCTTATGTGCGGCAATGTCTATTCCGTATGCCAAGCCACTCACTACTACAATATCATTTAAGTCACTGAGACCTTCAATAATTTTATCGGTCATTTGCTTCCCATAATCAGTAGCTCTACGAGTACCAACTATGCTAATAATTCTTTTTGCATTTAAGTTAATAGACCCTTTTGTATAAAGCATAATGGGTGCATCGCCACATTGCCTAAGTCTAAATGAATAATCATCTTCCATAAAATAGATGGGCTTGATGTCATTTTGTTCCATGAACTTCAACTCGAACTCCGCAGCTGAAAGCAAATCTTGTGATACAATAGAATTGGCAATTGCTGGACCAATACCAGGTATTAGTAACAGTGCTTTTTTAGATTCTTTAAAAACCGGTTCGGCACCTCCACAATAAGCGATTAACTTTTTTGCAGCTACGTCCCCTACCTTAGGAACTAAGGTTAAAGCTATTTGATATATTTTTTCCGAATTCATTTAAGAAAAACCTATTTTTGAAGAATAAGATTCAAATTATGGCAAAATTATACTTTCGCGTTTTTATTCTTGCATTTATGTCCTGTTTTCTAGCTGAAGCACAGGTAAAAGTTTCAGGAATTATCCACCAAAAAAGCAGCTTAGAACCCATTTCAAATGTACATATTATTTATGGGAATTCTGAAGGAACTTTCAGTGATCTAGACGGTTATTTTGAACTTAACTTAGACAAAGGAACCTATGATTTATCATTTCAACATCTTAGCTTTACAACATATGTTTTACAGGGAATCTCTACACTAGAAGGTATACCACTAAAATTGAGTGTCAGCTTAGAAACCAAACACGATAAACTAGAAACGATTGTTTTAAGCGCTGGTAAATTTGAACAACGATTAGAAGACATTAGCGTTTCTATGGATGTTATAAAAGGAACCTTTATAGACAACCAAAATAACTACAATGTTGAAAGAAGTATTGCGCAAGCGCCAGGGGTACATATTGTAGATGGACAGATAAATATTAGAGGTGGTAGTGGCTGGAGTTATGGAGCTGGCTCTAGAGTTTTAGTATTATTAGATGGACTGCCCATTACAAACTCAACTACGGGTGCAGTACAATGGGAACTTATTCCTGCTGAGAATATTGAAAATATTGAAATTATAAAGGGGGCATCCTCAGTATTATTTGGATCCTCTGCTTTAAACGGTGTTATTAATATTACAAGTAAAAAACCTTCTAATAAGCCACAAATAAACTTCTCTGTTTATCACACTATATACGACAAAGCAAAGAGAGCTTCTTTAAATTGGTGGGCTCCCACAGAAGCTAACCCTCAGGAAAAAGGATATAATTTCAATCATTCTTTTAAAATTGAAAACCTAAGTTTAAACTACGGACTTCAAATACACCAAAGCGACGGTTTTCAAGGTTTACTCGATACACTTATAACAGGCACAGATACAATTCCTAGAGTTCATCATTTAGGAAACGATAGGGTACGCTTATTTTTAAACACTAATGTGCAATCAAAACGAATAAAAGGATTGGAATATGGTGTAAATGCGTCCTATTTACGCTTTAACGAAGCAGACGGTTTTATGTATTTAAGCGATTCTTTAGGCTACACTCCATTCAGCGAAGACAAGTTCTCTGTATTTAAAAGTGCTCAACTAAGCATCAGCCCAAGAGTATCTTACTTAAACTCGCGCAATAACACCAAACATAATTTATTAGGCCGTGTTTTACAAACCAACTTCAATCCCGATGGAACTCAAAAACTTAATAATTACATTGCGGTATATTCCGAGTATTTATTTCAGAAATTCTATTTAAACGGAACTTGGACTTCGGGCGCGAATATGAATTACTTTGTGGGTTTATCAGACTTTTTCGACAATGACAAAACAGGAATTAACTATGCGTTATTTTCACAATACGATCATACACAAGGTCCTTTATTATTTAGTGCTGGCGCACGTTACGAACAGTATAATTTAAGAGGAAAAAACGAAGGGAGACCTATTTTTAGAGGAGGCCTAAATTACCAAATCAACGAACGTAACTTCCTAAGAGCTTCCATTGGACAAGGCTATAGATACCCGAGTATGTACGAGTTATTTTTATTTAAAGATGCAGGACAAATCTCTATTTACTCAAATCCAGAACTCAAAGCAGAAACAGGGTATACAGCAGAAATAGGCTATAAACATAAATGGGTACTTAACGAATCTCTTAAAACTTATTTCGATATAGCTGCTTTTCATATGGTATATAACGATATGGTAGAATACAGCTATGGGTTGTGGGGAGATTCCACAAGACTTAATCCTTTAGGAGTGGGATTTAAGCCTATTAATGTAGGTCAAACAAAAATATCAGGACTCGACCTTTCTATATTATCAGAAGGGAAATTAGGTAAATGGGATATTTATACCCGAATGAGTTACACCTATATGATTCCGAGAGCTACTAAACCAAATGAGGTGTATGGTTCCTACAACGATCGACTAGATGCATTAATCCAAAACTTCATCGACCAAGGGATAATAGACGAAACGCTGGTTCCTATATTAGAACAAATTGCGGAAGCAGAAAGTCAGTTATCATACAATTCTACGTCCTCACTCCCAGACAGCGAGACCTTAAAATATAGATATCGCCATATGGCTAAATTCGATTTAGGTATTACCAGAGGGAAATGGACTATAGGAACACATTTGCATTATAACTCCTTTATGGAAAATATTGATAAGCTTTTTGAGAGTGGTGCATTTAATGCCGAAGTTCTTGATATATTTACACTCGCAGATGCAAATATTTTCGATATGGGTATTAAAGAATCGAGAAGCAATCTTAAAAATGGAGATTTATTAGCAGATATCAGAATCTCTTATAATTTTGCTGAGTATTTCACAATACAAGCACTAGTAGAAAATGCCAGCAACAGAGAATACCAAATACGTCCAGGATCCATAGGGTCTCCGCGTACATTCTCCCTAAAACTAACAGCACAATTCTAATCCCTATAGAATGAAAAAAACCACTTTATTAATCGTCTTTATAGCTTCCATTTGCAATGCATGGGCGCAAAATACTGTTAACGGAAAAGTTACCGATCAAAATTCGGAAGAACTTATAGGCGTAAACATTTCGGTAAAAGACATTACTGGACTTGGTACGGTAACAGATTTTAATGGCGATTACGCTATTGAAATCCCTCAAGGTTGCCACGACTTACTCTTTCAATATATTGGATTTGAAGATTTAATAAAGACTATTTGCGCTGAGAAATCAGGATATACAAGTCTAAACATAAGCTTAAAAGAGTCTTCTGAAATATTAGGAACTGTAGTGCTTTCAGCTGGTAAATTTGAACAACGACTTGAAGAAGTTACCGTTTCAATGGACGTTATCAAGCCTGAATTAATAGAAAATAAAGCTGCAGCATCCATAGATCGCACTATTAACCAAGCACCAGCTGTACATGTGGTAGATGGTCAGGCTAATATCCGAAGCGGTAGTGGCTGGAGTTATGGAGCTGGATCTAGAGTAATGGTAATGGTAGATGGAATGCCATTAATGAGCGGTGACCAAGGAGCGGCAGAATGGCATTTAGTTCCAATGGAAAACATTTCTCAAATTGAAATTATTAAAGGTGCTTCATCCGTTCTATTTGGTTCATCTGCACTAAACGGATCTATAAACATTAGAACTAGTTACCCAACATCAGAGCCAGTAAACAAGCTGAGTATAACACATACTGCCTACGGGAAACCAAGTAGAGAGAATCTACACTGGTATAAAGGTGGATACACTTCTGCAAATAATATTTCGTACTTACATTCTCATAAAAAGGACAACCACGATTTTGTTTTAGGAGCCAACCTATACTACGATGGAGGTTATATGGAAAAAGTAACGACTAAAAGAGCTCGAATAAATATGGCTTTCACTAACTATTCTAAAGTAGTTGAAGGTTTGAGTTATGGAGTAAAAACAAACATTATGAGAAGTGAAGTAGGAGATGCTATTATGTGGCAGCACGACAGCTTAGCTTACCAAGCACTAGACAACGATCCTGGATATAGAAATAATGCATACTTAAGTATTGATCCATTTATCACCTACAGCAATCCAGAAAATGGAACTAAACACAGCTTAAATTCTAGGTATTTTAGAATCAACATTTTACCAGGATACCAGGATTCTACACAATATACATCTGCACTAGCAAGCCGTTTTTCCAATGTGTATTTTACTGACTACCAATACCAAAAACAAATAAAAGACTTTCTTACACTTACCTCTGGTTATACCTTTAAGTATAGCGATGGGCAAGACATGGAAGTCTATGGAAAACACAAGAATATTAACCACTCTCTTTACAGCCAGGCAGATGTAAAACACAAGCGATTGAACCTTTCTTTAGGCGCGCGTTTTGAACATTACAATAATGGTACAGCATATAATAAACCGATTTTTAGATCGGGTATAAATTACAGAATAGCTAAAGTAACTTATTTAAGAGGATCTTATGGTGAAGGAATCCGATTCCCTACAATGATTGAACGATTTGTAACCTTTAACACTGGGCCTGTTTATATTTATCCTAACGAAAATTTACAACCTGAAACAGGTTGGAGTGCTGAAATAGGAATTAAACAAGGATTCCAAGTTGGTGATTGGAAAGGATTTGTTGATTTAGCTGCATTTGTGATGGAATACGATGATATGATGGAATTCAGCTTTGGGAAATGGGGTGCATCAGACCATGGTCTTGGTGGATTAGGCTTTAAATCTATTAATATAGGTAATACTCGAATTGAAGGAATGGAAATTTCTTGGGGTGGCGAAGGTAAAATAGGTCAAACTGAGATTACTATTATGGGTGGATACACTTTTACATCTCCATTTATAAACGACATTCACAACGAATATAATTCGTACTCTTATGTGTCTGGAGGAGATACTCTTTCTGTACCGATTACTTATGCATCTACGAGTATTGACACTACTGGAGTATTAAAATACCGTTATGAGCATCTTGCTAAAATGGACATTAACATTCAACATAATAGATTAAATTTAGGTTTTTCTGCTCGTGCAAACAGCGCAATGAAAAATATTGACAAAATTTTTAATGAGCCTTTATTTGAATATTCATTAGGGACAAAATCTGCGTGGGATAGATTGAATGAAAGCAATTTAATACTTGATTTTAGAATAGGATACGACCTTACAGAAAGCAGTACGTTTTCATTTAATATAGATAATATGTTAAATAGAGAATACCTACAAAGGCCAGCATCTCTGGGTAGACCAAGAACATTCTCTTTGCTTTATAGAATTAAATTCTAAATGGAATTTATAGGCATCATACCAGCACGTTACGAGTCAAGTCGATTTCCAGGAAAACCTCTAGTAGATATTCATGGGAAATCGATGATACAACGCGTATACGAACAATGTTTAAAAGCAAAGCTCAATCGTGTTGTAGTTGCCACAGATGACACTCGTATTTTTGAACATGTTAAAGATTTTGAAGGTGAAGTTGTAATGACTTCTAACAGCCATAAAAGTGGTACCGATAGAATTTCCGAAGCAGCCAAAACACTTCAACTTTCAGAAGATGTTATTATCTTAAACATCCAAGGAGACGAACCTTTTATAGACCCAGAGGACATCAATACTGTGGCTGCTTGTTTTACTGATAAAAGCACACAAATTGCAACTTTAGTGAAAGTGATTAAAGAGGTGGATGTTCTTCTAAACTGCAATAGTCCAAAAGTTGCTTTAGGATTAAGAGGTCAGGCACTTTATTTCTCTAGAGAAGCTATTCCTCACCTAAGAGGCGTAGAAAAAAAAGACTGGCTGAGTAAACAAACTTACTACCAACATGTAGGGATTTACGCTTTTAAACACGCTACCTTAAACGCGATAAGCAAATTACCAATGGGAGTTTTAGAGCAATCTGAAGGACTAGAGCAACTGCGTTGGTTAGAGAATGGTTATACGATACAAACTGCAGAAATTGCATCTGAATGTATAGCTGTTGATTCTCCAGAAGATTTAAAAAGAATCGATAAAAAATTCTTTTCCTAGTCAATAGAATTCCTAAATTAGCATCTATGAAAATGGAAACTTACATCAGCGATTTATTATACCGTCACGATTGTGTTATCATACCTTCTTTAGGTGGATTTATAACTAATTATAAGTCGGCACAAATACATCCAGTAAGTCATACACTCCGTCCACCAAGTAAAAGCATTAGTTTTAATGTGCAATTACAAAACAACGATGGACTGTTAGCCAATTACATTTCTGATTGTGAATCTATTTCTTTTGCTTCAGCTCAAATTAAAATAGAGCAATTTGTTAAAGGAATACAGAATGACTTAGAACATAAAAATCAGTTTAAAATAGCCAAAGTTGGTGTTTTATCACGCGATACAAATGGCTTACTTTCTTTTGAGCCAGATAATTCTGTTAACTATTTATTGGATGCATTTGGCTTAGATACAATTCAGTCTCCTGCAATTTTAAGAAAATCTAAAGCTGTAATCCTTCCAAAACCATTTACTAAGGCTACAAAAGGAATTAAATCACCAAAGACGACTATCAACTGGAGAGTTGCCGCAGTTATTTTACCGCTAATAGGATTGAGCACCTACGTTTCATTTCAACAAGAAACAGTAAACGATGCCTATGCGAACTATGCTTATTTAAACCCATTTAAGGTAAAACCTGCTGCCGTTTACACACCACGTGTTATAGAGGTAAAAGAAACGCTTGTACTTACGTCTATTGAGTTGAGTCCAAAAGCTACAATCGAAACTTCTGAAGACTTAATAAATACAACAGAACTAATTAGCCCTGTTGTAAACGCAATCCAATTTCACTTAGTTGCTGGTTGTTTCTCTTCGGAAGTAAATGCCGAAAATTTAGTTTCAAAATTGAAAACACAAGGTTTTGACTCTTCCGTAATTGGTCAAAATGCAACAGGATTATTCCGTGTCGCTTTTCAATCGTTCACCACCAAAGATAGTGCACTACTTAAATTACAAGAGATTAAAGCTACTGGAACCTCTACTTGGTTGCTGAAACAGTAATTACCTTTTTTTAAAATTGTAAAGGAGTTGTTATTTGAATGTTCTTGGTAATTAGTAATTATAAAAATCAGTCTTCCAATTCCGACTTACGTTTTCCTTCTTTTTAATTATCAAAGTAGTCTCTAAGTCAAAAGGTCATTAAAGACGAAATTAACAAATTGTTGAATTTTTAGTACAAAATACTTTCACCAGAGACTAGCTACTAACCTACTTTTTTTTCTTACTCCTGTATTCTGACTCATACTTTCTGAAACCTCTACCCTCTTAAGTCTTCCACAATTATTAAATCATTTTCAAATCAACACATCTTCAAATTTTCAAATTTGAAAACTTATCTTTGCAGCCAACATTAGCTACGGTAAGATGAAAAACGCAAAATTCGCAAAAGAATCGGTTACAGTAATTACCGAATTGGTACTTCCTAACGACACCAATCCCTTAAACAATTTAATGGGTGGTAGACTTTTACATTGGATGGATATTGCGACTGCAATTGCAGCACAAAGACACTGTAAACGTATTGTTGTTACCGCTTGTGTAAACAATGTAGCCTTCGAAAGACCGATCCCTATGGGGAGCATTGTTACCCTAGAAGCAAAAGTATCGCGAGCTTTTAGCTCTTCTATAGAAGTATTTGTAGATGTATGGATGGAAGATCGTACTTCTGGAAAAAAGAGCCATTGCAACCAAGCAATCTATACATTTGTTGCAGTAGATCAATTGGGATCTCCAATTCATGTACCCGAAGTAATACCAGAATCAGAAGAAGAAAAAGCGCGTTACGATGGTGCTTTAAGAAGAAGACAACTAAGTTTGATATTAGCTGGGAAAATGAAACCTGATGATGCTACAGAATTGAAAGCACTGTTTATTCCGAAAGAGTAAGTAGGTTGTTATTGAAAATGAAAAACTCAAAATTTAGAAGTCAACTGATATTTTCTTTTTAATCATTTTCAAATCATCAAATCAGAAACTTCATGCTCCATACATTTAAAGTGTCCCTTTGGGCATTTTGAATAGCCAATTTTGGAGCAAGGTCTACAGGAAAGACCTTTAATTTCTACAATTTTAGATTTAGGGTCTGCCAAATAAGGATACATACCTAATTCGGGAACAGTATTTCCCCAAACCGAAACAATACGTTTTTTAAAGGCTGCTGCAATATGCATTAAACCTGTATCGTGGGTAATAATCCAATTTGCTTGTTGTACCAAGCTAGCCGATTCATCTAATTTAAACTTCCCACAGGCATTAAAAACCTTCGTTCCAACAGACTGAACTATCTCCTCTGCTCTGTCTGAATCTTCAGGACCACCCAGTAAAACAATGGGTTCCGATAAATTTCTACAAACTTCAATAAGTTTTGTCTGGGGCATCATCTTAGTCGCATGCTGTCCTCCTATTACAAGCCCTACATACCCTTTAGCTTGACCCTCTGGTAATCGAGATAAATTAACCCTTGAATTCTCAGGAATAAAATAATCCAATCCTTCATTATCGTTTACAACACCCAACGTAGAAACTGTTTCCATATAGCGATCTACAATATGTATTTTAGGCATTCTATCGATCTTTAAATTGACCAATAACCACTTTTGAATATTGTATTTAGGAAATGATTTAGAAGGTGTATTAAGAGCGTTCTTTAAACGTAGTGTTCTTAAATTATGGTGTAAATCAACAACAAAGTCAAAATTCTCAGCTTTTAATTCTGCTATCAATTCTTTAGAAATTTCTTTATCTATTGTATGTACTTTATCCACATAAGGATTATTATTTAACATCCCCTTAAAAGACGATTTTGTTAAATAATGCACTTCAGCATTCAATTGTTTTTTCAAACAACGTATTACAGGTGTTGTTAAAACAATATCGCCAATAGAGCTAAATCGTATGATGAGAATTTTTTTCATTCTATAGAATTTGTAACAAAAATACATAAAAACGCAAAACATAAATCGTAAAAACGTTAAATATCAAGAACTAGACTTAGTTAAGAACCTCTATCGATTACAACACAATACTCATATGCTTTATCGCTACATATGTTACTTTGTACTTTATACATGATACTAAGTACTAGATAAACTATCTTTGCCGCATGATACTTACCGATACCCACAGCCATTTATACGATCAGAAATTTTCTGAAGACCAGCAAGAGGTTATAGACCGTGCTTTTGAAGAAAATGTTACTCGTATTTTCCTGCCAAATGTAGACCAACATTCTGTTGCAGGAATGCTAGACATTACTACCAAATACCCAAAAAACTGCTTTGCGATGATGGGTTTACACCCTTGTAATGTAAAGGAAGACTACAAAGAAGAATTGGCTGTATTAAAAGCACATTTGGATACTGGGAAGTATTGTGCTGTTGGTGAAATAGGAATGGATTTATATTGGGACAAAACCTTCTTAGAAGAACAAAAAGATACTTTCAGAACTCAAATTAGATGGGCTAAAGAAAAAAGCTTACCAATCGCAATTCACTGTCGTGATGCTTTTGAAGAGATTTTCGAAATACTAGAAGAAGAAAAAAGTGAAAAACTAAGAGGTATATTTCACTGTTTTTCCGGCACTATAGAACAAGCTCATCAGGCTATAAACTTAAATTTTTATTTAGGTATTGGCGGCGTAGTAACTTTTAAGAAAGCTGGATTAGACAAGGTTATTGCACAGGTACCTATTAAACATTTGGTATTAGAAACCGACAGTCCTTATTTGGCACCTAGCCCTAACAGAGGGAAAAGAAACGAAAGTTCTTATCTTATACATATCGCACAAAAAATTGCCGATCTTCACGAAGTGAGTATTCGCGAAGTAGCAGAAATTACTACACAGAATTCTAAATTGATATTTGGCTGTTAAATGAAAATTCTACTTATTTATACTGGAGGAACTATTGGGATGGTACACGATGCTGATACTGGATCGTATATACCTTTCGATTTTGAGAACCTTCAAGCTCAAATACCTGAGCTTAAACAGCTCAACTGTAAATTAGAAATCACTTCGTACGAGCCTACTATCGACTCCTCAGACATGCACCCTAATATTTGGGTGCAATTAGGAGAAACTATAGAAGAGAACTACCATAAATACGATGGATTTGTTATCCTTCATGGTTCCGACACCATGGCGTATACTTCATCCGCTCTAAGCTTTATTTTAGAAAACTTAAACAAACCTGTAATTCTTACAGGCTCACAACTACCGTCGGGTGTGCCCCGTACCGATGCAAAAGAGAATTTAATTACAGCAATCGAAATTGCTGCATCTACCCGAGATGGAAAACCTGAAGTACCTGAAGTAGCCGTTTATTTCGAATACCAATTATACCGAGGGAACCGTACACATAAAGTAAATGCTGAACATTTTGAAGCTTTTGAATCCGTAAACTACCCACCTTTAGCAGAGGCTGGAGTACACATAAAATTCAACCGTAGATATACACAAGCTGTAACAGAAGAAGAACTAATTGTACACAAAACCTTCAACCCAAACATTGGGGTTTTAAAATTATTCCCTGGGATTACAGAAACTACAGTAAGAAGTATTTTATCGGCTCCCCGTACACAAGCAATCATACTGGAAACTTTCGGTTCTGGAAATGCTCCTACTTCAGTTTGGTTTTTAGATGCCCTACAAGAAGCTATAGACAAAGGAATTCTTATTTTAAATGTATCTCAGTGCCAAGGTGGTTCTGTAGATTTAGGTCGTTACCAAACCAGTAAAGCTTTAAAAGATATGGGTATACTTTCGGCATACGACATGACTTTTGAAGCAGCTCTTACAAAAATGATGTTTGTGCTAGAATATTCAAACGATGTAGTTAGAAGGAAAGAACTCTTAGGGAGAAATTTACAAGGAGAAATGAGCTGTTAATGCGTTGAAGAGAACAAGGTTAAAGGTAGGTCTTCGACAAGCTCAGACAGATAGGAGTTAATTGATATTTTGAAAAAAAAAGAACTAGATACTAGCGACTATGTACTAAGCTAGTTCTTCAAATTCAGTTTTCTAGCTACCGAAACCCCCATACTAAAACAAGCTTGTAAAAGGTATCCTCCTGTAGGAGCATCCCAATCGAGCATTTCGCCAATACAATAGTGGTCTGGGATTTTAGACAATTCAAAAGTATCCGTCACCTCTCCCAAGGCAATTCCACCAACGCAAGAAATGCCTTCCTCTAAAGGAGCCATAGAGTAAATAGTTAATTTTAATTTCTTGATATTTTTGGCAAGTAAACGGAGATCTATAAATACCTCTTTAGAACTGTTATTTTTTAATAACTCTAACTGAGCGCTACTTAGCTTCAAGGCTGTTTTAAGTTTTTCTGAAGTGTTTTTAGCTGTAGAATTTTTGAGCCTATTTAAAACAAGCCCTCCACTTAGACTCGGTTTAAGATCTACAAAAACTTCTGCGATCCCATTTACTTGTAGCTGTTTTCTAATTTCTGGACTCAGCCCATAAATAGCATTTCCTTCTAATCCAAAACGCGTTATTACAGCTTCACCTTTTTGCGTTTTAGAACCGCAAGAAATACTTATATTCTTCAATGGCTTTCCTTCACATTTCTGTACAAAAAACTCAGACCAATCTATTCCAAATGCACAATTAGAAACCTCAAATGGTTTTGTAATGATTCGTTTATTGGCAAATAGCGAAAGCCAAGCTCCGTCGGATCCCGTTTTTTTCCATGTAGCTCCTCCCATACAAAACACCGTAAAATCGGATTTCACTTCAAGTCCAGACTCAAATTGCAATGCATCTGTTGTAGACCATCCAATCCATTTTTCCTGGAATTGTATATTCACATTTTTAGAATCTAATACCTTTAAAATAGCTTGAAGAACCTCTATTGGTTTAATTCCCTTTTCGGGGTAAATACGATTACTTGAGCCTATAAAGGTGGGAATTCCAATACTTAAAAAATAGTCTCTTAAATCTGAATTGGTAAAATTTAGTAAGGCAGAATCTAAAAAACCTTTGGGAGTATAACGCTTTACAAAATCTTGCATATCCTCTGCATGGCTCATGTTAAAGCCCCCTTTACCGGCAACTAAAAACTTACGAGCTACAGATTTATTTTTCTCATAAATCGTAACATCAAATTTATTTGGATCTAGAAATATAGCACACAAAAGTGCTGCAGGACCACCACCAATAATAGCAACCGATTTTTTCATAATACAATAGTAGTCTTTGTTTGGTAAAGCTGAACATTAAAAGTGGAATTTGGATGTTAAATTGGCAACAAAGTTAGTACAACTAATTTCACCTCATTTATGTATCTTGCTTGGGCAAAAACGCCAACACATGGATTTACAAAACGCCTTTCAGTTTTTAATTGATTTAAAATTCAATAATAACAGACCCTGGTTTAACGACAACAAAGAGCGTTACCTAAGTGCAAAAAATGACTTCGATACTTTTGTAGAAGAACTTATTGCTCTGTTAAAAAAACAAGACAAAAGCATCGATGTAAATTCGGCTAAAGAATGTGTATTTAGAATCTATAGAGATGCGCGGTTTTCAAAAAACAAAGACCCTTATAAAACCAATTTCGGAGCCTTTATAAGTAAAGGAGGAAGGAAGAGTCAGTACGCGGGCTATTATGTCCACTTCGAGCCAGACAATTCTTTTATGGGAGGAGGTATCTACCAACCAACACCTGTATTATTAAAAACTATTCGTACACAGATATTCGAAAATACTAAAGAGTATAAAGGAATCTTAGAACAAAAAGATTTCAAAAAACAATTCCCTGTATTGCATGGCGATAAATTAAAAATGGCTCCCAAAGGATTCCCTAAAGACTTTGAAGCAATAGACTTGTTAAAAAACAAACATTTTGTGGTAAGCCAAAAAATAGAAAACGAAGTCTGGTTTGAAGGTGATCCGCTAAAAAGGATTTTAAATTCCTATAAAACGCAACAAACCTTTAACGAGTTTTTAAATAGAGCGGTAGGAAAAGAAGTTAGTTAGAAGAAGGTTAATATTTAACCATTTTATCGTATTGAGCCTGTCGAAATGCATCAATTTTTTGATATTAAATTTGCAATATTTAATATTCAACTCAATTCAAAAAGCTTATTTTTGTCAAAAATTAACACACTATGAAACCATTAGTAAGCATAATTATGGGAAGTACTTCGGACTGGCCTGTAATGCAAAAGGCAGCGAAATTCCTTAACGATATGGAAATTCCTTTTGAAGTAAACGCTTTATCGGCACATCGTACTCCAGAGAAAGTTGAGGCTTATGCTTCTAAAGCTTACGAAAATGGTGTAAAAGTTATAATTGCAGGTGCAGGTGGCGCAGCTCACTTACCTGGTGTAATGGCAGCATTTACACCCCTTCCTATTATCGGTGTACCTTGTCGTTCTTCTATCTCTATAGATGGTTGGGATTCTATTCTTTCTATTTTACAAATGCCTCCAGGAATCCCTGTTGCTACTGTAGGATTAGATGCTTCTTTAAATGCAGCTATTTTAGCTGCACAGATAATTGGAGCAGGAAATGAAGACGTGATGAAAAAGGTAATTGAGTATAAAAGCTCTCTGAAAGACAAAATTATTAAAGCAAACATAGAACTAAGTGAATTTAAATTCGACTTTAGAGTTTCATAATCATAAAAACCCCATCTTAACAGATGGGATTTTTTTTTGTAAATTTAAAAATGAAAAATTTAGATTCTTGGCTCGAAGCCTACGGAAAAAGTCATCAAAACAAAACCAATAAACTTATACATTGGATTTGTGTACCCGCTATATTTTTTTCAATACTAGCTTTACTTTCTTTTATTGAAATTCCGATACTAGAAGAATTTATTCCACCAAAAATTTCCAATTTTTCTACAGTATTTATATTCTTTGCCTTATTGTTTTACATCCGTTTATCAGTAAAAATGGCAATAGGAATAGCTCTATTTACCCTTTTATGTTACAAAGGCATTTTTTACCTAAATAGCACAGACTATAAATTATGGATTTCCTTAGGTGTATTTATAATCGCTTGGATAGCCCAATTTATAGGACATAAAATAGAAGGAGAAAAACCATCTTTTCTTAAAGACATTCAATTCCTTCTTATTGGTCCTGCATGGCTTATCTCTTTTATTTACAACAAACTTGGAATTAAATACTAACATGAAAAAAGCCCTCTACTCCCTGCTAATAATTTTTGGTCCCAGCTCAGCACAAACCGCCTACGAAGTAATTAAGCGTGCAGACGAGCATCTAAGAGGTGTAAGTAATAAAGCAGAAATGACCATAGAAATTCAAAGACCTAAATGGACGAGAACTATGGAAATAAAAGCCTGGTCTTTAGGTTCCGAATATTCATTTATCTTCATACAAGCACCCTCAAGAGACAAGGGTAGTGTTTTCTTAAAAAGAGACAAGGAAATATGGAATTGGCAACCAAAAATAGAGAAAGTTATAAAATTACCAGCATCTATGATGATGCAGCCTTGGATGGGATCAGATTTAACCAACGACGATTTAGTAAAAGAGTCGTCTATATTAAATGATTATACGCACCAAATTGTTGGAGATACTATTATACAAGAACGAGCCTGCTATTCTATTGAATTGACTCCTAAAGCTGAAGCTGCTGTTGTCTGGGGTTTAATAAAAACATTTATTGGTAAAAAAGATTATTTACAATTAGGTTCTGAATTTTACGATGAAGATGGCTACTTAATAACCACAATGGAGGCTTCCGATATTAGATATTTTGGAACTAAAATTCTTCCGGCTACTATAGTCATGACTCCAATTGAAGAAAAAGGAAAAAAGACAACGATACACTACAGATCGATTGAATTTAACATCGACATTCAAAAGGAATTCTTTTCTAAACAAAACATGAAAAGACTAAACTAATGAAGATGATTTTTAAAATGGCCTGGCGTAATATCTGGCGCAATAAGCGCAGAAGTATTATTACAATTTCTTCTATTTTTTGCGCAGTATTCTTTGCTGTTTTTGCACGTTCATTTCAAATTGGTGTTTACAATAAAATGATAGATAGTATGGTGGGGATGTATACCGGCTATCTTCAAATTCATCAAAATGGGTACTGGGAAGAACAGAGCATAGACAACAGCTTTATTCCCGATCAAGAAACACTCGATCTAGTTAACAACAATAAATACGTAAGTAATTCAAACGAACGTCTCGAAAGCTTTGCTTTAACAGCCAGGAAAAACCTCTCTAAAGGTGCCATTGTTATGGGAGTAAACCTCGAAAAAGAAGATGGTTTAATGGATTTGACAAGTAAGTTAACGAGTGGCGAATTCCCGTCAGACACAAGCAGCTCAATTTTAATAAGCGAGGGCTTAGCAAATTACTACAACATGGCTGTTGGCGATAGTCTAATTTTTTTAGGACAAGGCTATCATGGCGCAAGTGCAAACGGAATTTATCCGGTTCATGGAATATTAAAATTCTCAATGCCCATATTAAACGAACGATTGGTGTTGATGCCCATTTTAGCAGCACAAGATCTTTACGCAGCTCCAAATAGATTAACCTCATTAGTCCTTCAAATTGACAAACCATCTCATTTAAACAAACTGCAAAAACAAGTAGCCTCTGAACTTGATTTAGTTCAATACGAATTATTAAATTGGAAAGTACTACTCCCAGAATTGGTTCAAACAATTCAAGCAGACAGTGCAGGAGGAATCATCATACTTGGTATATTGTACATGATAATTTCTTTCGGAATTCTTGGAACTTTATTAATGATGACCGCAGAACGAATGTATGAGTTTGGTATTCTTATTTCCATAGGCATGCGAAAGGGAAAACTTATATTTACAATGATTTTAGAAAGTTTAATGATGGGATTAATTGCATGCATTCTAGGTATTATAGTTGTAACTCCGGTTCGTTACTATTTTAAAGCATACCCAATTAGACTTGGCGGTAAAGCGGCTGAATCTATTGAAGAATATGGTTTTGAACCGGTTATTCAAGCCTCAACACAAATAGACATCGCCTTAAATCATGCCTCCATTGTAATGCTCATAGTGCTCATTTGTACTTCGTATCCAATATGGAAAATACTTCGTTTACAACCCATTAAAGCCATGCGCACCTAATGAAAACAATACTAAAAATTGCCTGGAGAAATATATGGAGAACCCCAATGCGATCACTAATTGTAATTAGTTCAATAGTAATGGGGATATGGGCAGGAATATTTGTGGTGGCTTTTAGTTATGGCTTAAACAAACAACGCACACAAAACAGCATCAAAAACTCGATTTCTCATATACAAATTCACCATCCAGAATACCAAAAAGATTACGATAGTAAATTTTATCTTAAAGAGCCAGATCTCATAAAGACCACTCTAGATGGAGACAGTACTATAAAAGCCTATGCGTTTCGTTCCTTGCTTAATGGAATGGTGAGTTCTCCTGTTAAAAGTAGTGGTGTGCGTATTATTGGGGTCAATAAAAATCAAGAAAAAGAACTCACCAGTATTTATGCAGGTCTTGTAAACGGAAACTACTTTGAAAGTAAAAGAAGAAATCCTATACTTGTTGGTCAAGCACTTGCCGAAAAGTTGAAAATTAAGGTGCAATCAAAAGTTGTGCTCACTTTTCAGGATAGTGAAAATAATATTGTTTCGGGTGCTTTTAGAGTTTGTGGAATATTTAAAACACAGTATACTAAACACGACCAAGGGAATGTTTTTATTGAAAATAAAGACATTCAAAGACTTCTAAAATCTGAAGAATTTCATCAAGTTGCGCTGCTTTGTAATTCTATAGAACAAGTGGACTCTACTTATAAAAAGCTTAAAACTAACTTAACCAACTACGAGGTAAAAGACTGGAAAAGCATTTCGCCGGAGCTGGCCTATGCAGACAAGATTATGGAGTCCTGGCTTTTTCTAATTATGGTTATTATAATGCTAGCTTTAATATTTGGAATAATAAACACCATGTTGATGGCTATTTTTGAACGACGAAAAGAACTTGGTATGCTAATGGCTATTGGAATGAATCGCTCGAAAATATTCTTTTTAGTACTTACAGAAACCTTATTTCTATCGATAATTGGAGCTCCAACAGGATTACTTTTAGGAGCTTTAACCATAAAAATTACCTCACAAACAGGAATTAACCTAGGCATTATTGCTCAAGGTTTAGAATCTGTAGGACTTAGTGCTATTATCTACCCAGAAATACAGCCGCACTTTTACTTATTTATTACGATAATGGTATTTTTATTTACCTTAATAGCAGCAATTTACCCCTCGCGTAAAGCATTAAAACTAAAGCCAACCGAAGCAATTAGAACCATCTAACATGGAAATAATAAAAACAAATAAGCTTACTAAGATTTACAACAATAACGGCATGAAAGTTTTGGCTGTAAATAACGTGGACTTGAGTATTAATGAAGGAGAGTTTACTGCAATAGTTGGCCCATCTGGATCAGGAAAAACAACCTTACTCAATATGATTGGCGGTTTAGACAACATAACGCACGGAAGAGTAGAAATTTCTGGAACAGACATTAGTACCTTGACTGATAATCAGCTCATTGACTTTAGACTACAAAATATTGGCTTTGTTTTTCAAGCCTATAACTTAATACCTGTATTAACAGCAAAAGAAAATGTAGAGTTTATTATGCTACTACAAGGTATCTCTGAAAAAGAAAGAAAACTAAGAAGTGAAGAATTATTGAGAGATGTAGGCTTAGTAGACAAACTTAATGTTAGACCCAATCAGCTATCAGGTGGCCAGCAACAACGAGTAGCAGTTGCTCGCGCTTTAGCCTCAAAGCCAAGTTTTATTTTAGCAGACGAACCTACTGCAAATTTAGACAGCAGCTCTACAGCAAATCTTTTAGACATGATGGCAGAAATGAATGAGAAAGAAAAGGTTACTTTTTTATTCTCAACTCATGACCAACGGGTTATAGATAGAGCCAAAAGAATTATTACAATTGAAGATGGAAAAATTATAAGTGATGAAAGAACTTAGGAAATTCATTTTATTTTTCAGCATAATATCATCGCTTCAGGCACAAACAAGTTTAGAGTACGATTATTATGCAAGTAATTTTAATAGCTTTAATTTCTTAAATAGCGAACTCGCCTCACTCACTCAAATTTCTAATACCTGGAACGATCAACAAATTCATTTTCGTTGGAACGGACACCTCTATCAAGGAAAGAACCTAAGTTTACATGGAAGTATTCGCAACAGACTGTTTGCAGGGTTTACATGGCAAGAGAACCTAAATAATTTTAAAAAACAACTAGACATAGATTTCTTAGACCTGACTTCTATTAATACAAAAAACTTGGGTATTCACCACCAGATAGATCGACTATATGGAGAGTGGGAAAAAGGCAAAGTAAATATTAGAATAGGAAGACAAAGAATAAATTGGGGAATTCAAAACTATTGGAATTCTCATGATCTTTTCAATCAAATAAATTTCCTAAATTTCGATTATATCGAGAATCCTGGTACCGATGCTATTAGAATTCAATACTACCAAGGAAACAATTCTTTTGAAATTGCTCTTAATTCAAAAATCCATGCAGGTTTGTATAAGTTTAACTTATATAAATACGACTTTCAAATTCTTTTAGCAAAGTATTACGAAGACTACTCGATTGGTTTTGGTTGGGCTGGACAAATAAAAAATGCTGGTTTTAAAGGAGAGTTTAACTATTTTATGAGTTCAGAAGAAACTGCAGATGCATTGGTGGGTAGCCTTAGTTTTGATTATAGTTTCAAAAATGGGATATACCTTAGTACGGGATGCTTGTATAGAAATCAAGTTGAAGAATTTAATCCTTTAAGCTTATATAGTTTGGATGTATCTGCAAAAAGTCCGATGCCATTTCAATACAATTTCTTGTATCAAATTATCTATCCAGTTCACCCATTGGTAAAGATAGGCGGAGCTCTTATTCACGATGCGGAGCTAGATATTGTTGTCTTAAACCCACAACTAAGTGTTTCTGTATCCGAATCTTTAGATTTAATGCTGGGAAGTCAAATGACTTTCCTAAAAATCTTAGACAAATTAGAAGACATTAATCAAATTGCATATACCCGACTTCAATGGAACTTATAAGGATTCGTTTAAAAACGAATTATATCTGTACATTGCCTCTTCTATTACATTCTCACTAACCGTTTTATTGTAATCTGCTTGGCCTATTTTATTCAATAAAGTAAAGTTAATTTGAGCTCCGTCACTTTTCTTATCATGACGCATCCACTCTATTAAATCACTAAAGTCTTCTTCTTTAATTGGCTCTAAATTAAAAATTCCTTTTAAGCTGTCTAGAATTATAGAACACTCTTCTGAAGTAAGACTATTCGTCATTTGTGAAAGAATTGTTTCTACAGCCAAACCTATAGCAACTGCTTCGCCATGTAATAAATCACCTTTATTTTCTAGCGCATTACTCTCTAATGCATGTCCAATAGTATGGCCAAAGTTTAGGGTTTTACGAATTCCTTTTTCTTCCCAGTCTTCTAGAACTATAGTGTTTTTAATGGTAATAGATTTCTGTAGTAAGGCGATAAGGAATTCTTCGTTTTGCAAATCCATTCCTGATAAAAAAGTCCAATAATCGGCATCAGCTATTAAAGCGTGTTTTAAAACCTCTGCCAAACCACTCAACCAATGACGCTCTGGAAGTGTGTTTAAGAATTTTGGATCTACCAATACGATATCTGGATTTCTAAAAAGGCCAATTTGATTTTTATGCGCACCTAAATCAACTGCCAACTTACCTCCTATTGAGGCATCAACTTGAGCTAAAAGTGTAGTTGGGATATGAAAAAATTTAATTCCTCTTTTGTATAATGAAGCAATCATTCCACCCATGTCGCAGACTACACCACCACCTAAATTTACAAAAATTGCTTTTCTATCCGCTTTAGACTCCCCTATAGTTTCCCAAACTTCCTGGCAAATAGAAAGTGTCTTGTTATGCTCTCCAGACTCTATCTCTATAAGCTCCGAACCTATAAGCATAGGGACTTGACCAATAAGGTGTGGTAGGCAATGTTTTGCAGAATTCTCATCGCAAAAAATGAAAATATTAGAATATTCACCTTGACAATCCTCGAGGATACTATTAAAGTCCTCCAAAACATCCTTACCTATATATACTGAGTAGTTATTAGATTTTACTTCCACAAAACAATTGTTAATTAGTAAAAAACAAAGATATAAAAGCAATGTTTAACAGCTTTAATAGCTTGCTATTTTATTTATATTTGCAGCACTAAAGTGAAATTATGGTATCGTTTAACAACACTGAAATAGCTTTTCGTTCTAAATCGAATGCAAAGTTAAGAAAAGCCTATTATTTATTTAAATTAATGGGTAAGCCTACTCTAGCTTCTGCTGGAGGTAAGCTAGCCGAACTTGCTTTTTCGCTACGTCTTCCGATAGGAGGGATTATCAGAAAAACCGTTTTCCAACAATTTTGTGGGGGCGAAAGTATGGAGCAATGTGCGTTAAAGATTGAAGAACTTGCAGTATCAAACGTAAAAACTATTTTAGATTATTCGGTTGAAGGAAAAGCTTCTGAAAAGGATTTTAACCGAACAATGAAGCAAACCTTAGCTTCGTTAGATTTCGCACATAAAAACGAGAACATTCCCTTTGCCGTTTTTAAAATTACTGGTGTTGCACGTTTCGGCCTTCTAGAAAAGGTGAATTATGGGAAAACACTTACTGAAACAGAAGAACAGGAATACGATAGAGCTTTACACAGAATAAGTAAAATTTGTAAGAAAGCTGCGCAATTTAAAATTCCTGTGATGATAGATGCAGAGGAAAGTTGGATTCAAGATGCCATTGATGGGATTGTAGAAGACATGATGAAAGTCTATAATAAAGAGGCTGCTATTATATACAATACGCTACAGATGTACCGCCACGATCGCTTAGATTATTTTAAGCGTATTCACCAAGACTCTAAGCACAATGGTTATTTCTTGGGAATGAAATTGGTGAGAGGTGCTTATATGGAAAAGGAAAATGAACGTGCCCTAAAAAATGGATACGAAACTCCTATACAAGCCAATAAAGATGCGAGTGATACCGATTACGATGCTGCCTTAAAATATGCCTGCGAAAATATTCATGGCATTTCTATATGTGCAGGTACGCACAACGAGAAGAGTTCTTTACAGTTAATTAAGCTGATGGAATTGTATGAGATTGAAAAAAACGATCCGAAAGTGTACTTCGCTCAACTCTTGGGTATGAGCGACCACATAAGCTTTAACCTTGCCGAAGATGGTTTTAATACCGTTAAATATGTACCCTACGGACCTGTAAAAGACGTACTTCCTTACCTTATTCGTAGAGCAGAAGAAAACACTTCTATTGCTGGACAAACAGGAAGAGAATTGAATTTAATTCAAGCGGAGATTAAACGTAGAAAAAAGTAGTAAAATCTGAGAATTAGTCACAAGAAGTACAACCTGTCACCTGTAAACTCAATACATTAGAAAGACTGTCGCAGTCGTCTAATCTAAAACCTGTATAAGACTGATCTTCAACTTCAATTGTGTAAGTACGACACATTCCATCAACATCACTTGCACGAAAATCTACATCTAAATCGCCGTCTTTAAAAACCTTCTCAAAAGAACTCGCATTAAGTCCTAAACAAGTAAGCTGACACATAGCTTTATCGGAAATACTGAAATTTTGAGCACGTAAATGTTTTACAGTACGGGCATTGGGGAAATAGGAAAAATCTATATCTCTATCGCCAAAAAACATAATGGAAGCTGCAATTCCAAGTCCAACACCCACTAAGTATAAAAATATTCTTCTTAACATGCTCTTAAATTTAAAGCCCCAAAAGTAGTCTTATTTCTTTGTACGGCAACTCAAACCAGCCACCAATACCCTTGTTTGTAATAATTCCATTGTACACGTAAACCCCGCCTCTAATATTAGGCGAACGTAACAACATTCCTTGAACTCCACCGCCATCGCCCACTTTCAATAAAATTGGGGCCAAAATATTACTAAGCGAATAAGAAGCTGTTTTTGCTGAGCGCGAAGCTATATTAGGTACACAATAATGGATTACATCGTGTTTAGTAAAAGTGGGTATTTCATGGCTTGTAATCTCTGAAGTTTCAAAACAGCCACCTTGATCAATACTCACATCAACAATTACCGACTTAGGCTTCATCATCTGCACCATCGCGTCTGTTATTACGCAGGGAGTTCTACCGCTTTCGGCACGCAAAGCACCAATGGCTACATCGGCTCTTTTTAAAGCTTTTTCTAATACTTTAGGTTGTAGAATAGAAGTTGCAACTCGTAAATTTAAATCCGTTTGAATTCTTCGTAGTCTCGCAATAGAATTATCGAAAACTTTTACCGAAGCTCCAAGAGCCATGGCAGATCGGGCTGCATATTCTGCAACCGTTCCTGCACCAATAATCACCACTTGCGTGGGACTGACTCCAGCAATACCACCCATAAGCACACCTCTACCACCGGCAGAAGTACTTAGCAATTCGGCGGCAATCAAAATAGAAGAGGTTCCAGCAATCTCGCTCATAGAACGAACTATAGGAAAGGAGCCTGTTTCATCTTGAATATAATCGAAAGCTACAGCAGTAACTTTTTTTTCCATTAATTTTTTAAAGTAAGTAGCCGTTTGTGTTTTTAACTGAAGTGCCGAAATTAAACACTGATTGTGTTTAAAATAATCCAATTCGCTTATACTAGGTGGCTCAACCTTAAGGATGATATCTGCCTGATAAACCTCTTTTACATCGTAACAAATTTTCGCGCCCGAATCGGAATATTCTTTATCCGTAAAAGAACTAGATACTCCAGCATTGGTTTCAATGTAAACTTTATGTCCATTACTCACTAACAAGGCTACAGCGCCAGGAACTAAAGGAACTCTATGTTCCTGAAAAGCCCTTTCTTTTGGAATACCGATGAACAATGCTTGTTTTTTTGTCGCTAGCTCCAGCATTTCTGGCTGAGGCATTAAAAATTCATCGTGTAAAAAACTAAGGATATCGGGCTTACTCATAGTTAGGAATTAGATTCTATTAGGGTAAATATACGCTTATTAGAATCGGTCTCGATATGAATTTCTAATAGATCTTCGGGTAACAGATTTTTAATCTTCTCAGGCCATTCTATAAAACAATAGGCATCGGAATACAAATATTCCTCGTAGCCCATATCAAAAGCCTCCTGTTCAGACTTTATTCTGTAAAAATCGAAATGATATACGCATTGTGCAGTCGTAGTTCGATACTCGTTTACTATAGAATAAGTTGGACTGCAAATGTCAGATTTATCAACGCCTAAATGCACACACAATACTTTTATAAAAGTTGTTTTACCGGCACCCATATCGCCATAAAATGCAATTATTTTCTGAGGATAAGCATCCATTATTTTGGCTGCTATTACAGGTAAATCGTCTAAAGAATTTGCTGTTAGTTTCATTTATTTTGAAGACAATCGAACAAAAGGACAAATCATTTCTTCTAAAGAAATACCTCCATGTTGGTAGGTATCTTTAAAATATTTTACAAAATGATTGTAATTATTCGGGTACGTTAAAAACACATTTTCTTTGGCAAAGATATAACTTGAAGTAAGATTTGCAGCAGGTAAAAAGTACTGTTCTGGATCTTCTACAACCATCACGTCTTTAGTTTGATACTGCAATCGCTTCCCTGTTTTATATCTCAAATTAGAAGAAGTTTCTTTATCTCCTATTACTTGCGAAGGCACACCAACATTAATAGTTCCATGATCAGTTGTGATAAATAAATCTGCTCCTGCTACAGAAATTTTCTTTAACATTTCTAGTAGAGAAGAATTCTCAAACCACGTTTTGGTTAAAGCTCTATAGGATTTATCCGTTCCTGCCAATTCACGAATCATGTCCATTTCTGTTTTGGCATGAGAGAGCATATCGACAAAATTATACACGATTACATTTAAATCGTTCTTCATCAGGTTATTAAATTGAGTCACCAATCTATCACCGTATTGTTTTTGCACCACTTTATGATAGCTGTGTTTTTTATCGCCGAGTCCAAGTCGCTGTAATTGATCTTCTAAAAACTCAGCTTCGTGTAAATTCTTTCCACCTTCTTCATTATCATTTTTCCATAAATGAGGAAAACGCTTAGAAATACCAAGAGGAGTTAAGCCAGAAAAAATTGAATTTCGAGAATATTGTGTTGCCGTCGGAAGAATACTACAGAAAGTTGTTTCTTCTTCAACTTTAAACCACTCCTCAATTATGGGTTGAAGAATCTTCCACTGATCGTAGCGAAGGTTATCGATTAAAATAAAAAAGCTAGGTTTATAATCTTTGAGATGAGGAAGAACCTTTTGTTTGAATAAAGTATGAGAAAGCACTGGTTTATCTTCGCTTTCTTTCAACCACGATTCGTAATTATTTTTTACATATTTAAAAAATTGAGAATTGGCTTCACTCTTCTGCATTTCAAGGATTTCTACCATTCCAGAAGCATCTATTTTATCGAGTTCCACTTCCCAGTGCACCAATTTTAAATAAATTTCTTCCCAATCTTTTAGGCTGCGCACATCCATTAAGGCCATGCTAATTTCTCTAAATTCTTTTTGATATTTAGAGGTTACAGACTGATTAACCAAACGCTTAGAGTCTAAAGTCTTTTTTAAAGAAAGTAGAATTTGGTGCGGGTTAACGGGTTTTATTAGATAATCGGCTATTTTAGAGCCTAAAGCCTCTTCCATTATATATTCTTCTTCACTTTTGGTAATCATAACCACAGGAATAGAATACTGTTCGTAGATTCTATTTAAAGTCTCTAAACCAGAAATACCCGGCATATTTTCGTCTAAAAAGATAATATCGAAATCAGATTCATCGATCATCTCGAGAGCATCTTCTCCGTTATTAGCAGTAGATAAATCGTAGCCTTTACTTTCTAAAAACAATATATGAGGCTTCAACAAATCAATCTCGTCATCCACCCAAAGGATTCTTACTTTTTCCATAGATATTTAGTACTTTAGTTTTTTTAAAACTTGAATAAAATTAATACAATTGAAGTCTATAACCACCAATAAACACAAAATTCTTAACGATCCAATTTACGGGTTTACAACAATCCCTAACGAGCTTATTTTCGACCTTATAGAACACCCTTATTATCAAAGGCTTCGAAGGATAACTCAACTAGGGCTTACGTACTTAGTATACCCTGGTGCTTATCACACTAGATTCCACCATGCTTTAGGTGCAATGCATTTGATGCAAAAAGCGGTAAAGACACTTCAATCTAAAGGACACGAAATAACCGAAGAAGAAGAAATAGCCGTATTAATTGCTATTTTATTACACGATATTGGACATGGTCCGTTTTCGCATGCATTAGAACATAGTATAGTAAATGGCATTAATCATGAGCATATCTCTATGATGATCATGGATAAGCTTAACGAAGAATTTGACGGTAAATTGTCGTTAGCTATTCAAATTTTCCAAAACAAGTACCCTAAATTATTTTTACACCAGCTTATTTCTAGTCAGCTCGATGTAGATAGACTTGATTATTTAAAAAGAGATAGCTTTTATTCGGGCGTTTCGGAAGGTGTAATAAACTCCGATAGAATTATAAGCATGTTTAATGTGAGTAGGGGTGAATTAGTAGTGGATGCTAAAGCTATTTATTCAGTAGAGAAATTCATTATAGCGCGTAGACTCATGTACTGGCAGGTATATTTACACAAAGCGGTATTATCGGCTGAATTTAGTTTGGTTGAAGTTTTAAAAAGAGCAAAATTCTTAGTTCAAAATGGACATGATTTATTTGCAACTTCAGCATTCAAACAGTTTTTGAAAAACAACTATAGTTTAGAAGATTTCAATTCAAACGAAAAGCTACTCGACCTTTTTTGCCAGTTAGATGATTTTGATATCATGACATCTATTAAAGAATGGATGAATTACGATGATAAAGTACTCTCTTTACTGAGTAAAAAAATCATCCAACGAAAGCTATTGAAAATTGAACTTCAAGACCAACCATTCGAGGAATCTTACGTGCAAAGTATTCGTACTAAAGTAGAGGAAACATATAAACTAAACTCTAGTGAGAGTCAACATTTAGTATTCTCAAACAATATTAAAAACACCGCTTACAACCCCAAAAAAGACAAAATAAATTTACTCTATAAAGAGGGAACTATTGTAGACATATCAGAGGCTGCAGATCAATTAAACATATCTGTTTTAGCTAAAACGGTAACAAAGTATTTTCTGTGTTATCCAAAGGAGTGTGTACACTAGAAAATTTGTAATTTAGCGCCGTATGAAATTTACCGCAGCACAGATAGCAGAACTGCTTGAAGGAACAGTAGAGGGTGATCCAAATGTAATTTTGAATCAGCTAACTAAAATTGAAGAGGGAGTACCAAACTCACTCTCGTTTTTAGCGAACCCCAAATACACTGAATACCTATATGGTACTCAGTCTTCGGTTGTGATAGTGAACAACACTTTTAAACCCGAAAAACCTTTTATCACCACTCTTATTAGAGTTAAAGATGCTTATGCTTCTTTTGCTCAACTGATGCGTATCGTAGAAGACTTACAAAAAGAAAAATCGGGGATTGAAATCCCAAGCTTCATCCACCATAGCTCAACAATTGGAGAAGATGTTTATATAGGTGCGTTCGCATATATTGGACAGAATGTACGTATTGGAAAAAAAGTGAAAATTTACCCAAATTGTTATATTGGCGACAATGTACATATTGGTGATGACTGCACGCTGTACGCTGGTGTAAAGATTTACGAAAACTGCGAAATCAAAAACTTTACCACTATTCATGCGGGAGCTGTAATTGGTGCTGATGGATTTGGATTTGCTCCTAATACAGGGAATTCGTACGATAAAATTCCACAAATTGGTAATGTCCTCATAAACGAAGGAGTTGAAATTGGTGCAAATACGTGTATCGATAGAGCTACAATGGGATCAACAATTATACATAAAGGTGTTAAGTTAGATAACTTAATTCAAATTGCACACAATGTAGAAATTGGAGAAAATACGGTTATCGCTTCTCAAACAGCTGTTGCAGGCTCTAGTAAAGTTGGTAGCAATTGTATGATTGGTGGACAAGTTGCAATTGCGGGACATTTAACTGTAGCAAATAATGTTAAAATTGCTGGGAAAACTGGTATTGCTGGAGATGTAAAAGTAGAAGGCCTAATTCTACAAGGCCCAATAGCATTCGGTATAAAAGACTTTCAACGTTCGTATATCTACTTTAGGAAATTACCTAAAATAGTGAGCCGTCTTGAAGAATTAGAAAAACAGCTTAGCAAATAATAAATGGATCAACAACACAGCATAAAACGAGAAGTTAGTATTAGTGGTATTGGACTGCATACTGGACAAGAGGTAACAATTACTTTTAAACCAGCACCAATAGATCACGGAATAAGCTTTAAGAGAATGGATCTGGAAGGGCAACCCATTATTGAAGCCGATGCTAAGTATGTTACTGAGACTGATAGAGGTACAACGCTAGATAAAAAAGGTGCTAAGCTCCAAACTATAGAACACGTTCTTGCGGCTTGCGCAGGACTTAGACTAGATAATTTACTAATTGAGCTTACTGGAGAAGAGCCGCCTATTTTAGATGGAAGTGCAATTCAGTTTATCAAAGCTTTAAAAGAAGCTGAACCGCAACCACAAAATGCGATGCGTAAATACTTCGTGGTTCGAGAGGAAATCTGCTTTGAGGATCCTGCAACTGGAATTAAAATTCAAGCTTTCCCCGCAGATGAATTTAGTGTTTCTGTGAGTATAGATTATAACTCTAAAGTACTAGGTAACCAACAAACGGAATTAAAATCTCTAAACGATTTTGAAGCAGAATTTGCTGATGCACGTACTTTCTGTTTCTTACACGAATTAGAATTACTATTAAAGCATGGCCTTATTAAAGGGGGCGATTTAAGTAATGCTATTGTGTATGTTGAGGATAAGGTTGAAGAAGAAGAACTAAACAGATTGGCTTCTGTTTTCAAGAAAGAGACTATAGGCGTTTGTAAAGATGGCTACTTAAACAACCTTTCTTTAAGACATGCTGATGAAGCTGCCCGACACAAATTACTAGATGTTGTTGGAGACTTAATGCTCGTTGGAGCACCTATAAAAGGAAAAATTATAGCACACAAACCTGGGCATGGACCTAACACATCCTTTGCGAAGCTTATAAAAGAAGTAATGAAAAAACAAAAGAACTTACCTCCTGTTTACGACCAAAATGTAGCACCTGTAATGGATATAAATCAAATTATGGATACCCTACCACATAGACCGCCATTTTTATTAGTAGATAAAATTTTGGAGCTAGAAGAAAGTAGAGTTGTTGGATTGAAAAATGTGACGATGAACGAAGACTTTTTCAATGGTCATTTCCCTGGTTCACCGGTAATGCCAGGAGTATTACAAATTGAAGCTATGGCACAAGTAGGCGGAATATTAATCCTTAACACTGTTCCAGACCCAGAAAACTACCTTACTTATTTTATGAAAATAGACAAGGTTAAATTCAAACATAAAGTTTTGCCTGGAGACACTTTAATATTCGAAATGGAGTTAGTAAGTCCTATAAGAAGAGGGATTTGCCATATGTTTGGGCGTGCCTTTGTAGGCAACAAAATTGTGATGGAAGGTGAACTAATGGCGCAAATTGCTAAAAAGAAATAAGATGAATCAACCACTTGCATACATACACCCCCAATCGAAAATAGCTCAAAATGTAGTTATTGAACCTTTCGCTACTATTAATAAGAATGTAGAAATTGGTGAAGGAACTTGGATTGGGTCGAACGTTACCATTATGGAAGGCGCTAGAATTGGAAAGAATTGTAGGATTTTTCCTGGTGCAGTAATTTCTGCGATTCCACAAGATTTAAAATTTGGTGGTGAAGACACCCTTGTTATCATTGGTGATAACACAACCATTAGAGAGTGTGTTACTATTAATAGAGGGACTGAAGCTTCTGGAAAAACAGTGGTTGGAGACAATTGCTTACTCATGGCTTATGCACACGTAGCACACGATTGTGTTATTGGAAATCACTGTATTATTGTAAATAATGTAGCCATTGGTGGACACGTAACACTTGGCGATTACGCTATTTTAGGCGGTTTATCTGCAGTACATCAATTTGTTAAAATTGGAGCGCATGCAATGATTTCCGGTGGCTCGTTAATTAGAAAAGATATTCCACCCTATGTAAAAGCGGCAAAAGAGCCCGTTTCTTTTGTAGGTATAAATTCTATTGGCTTACGTAGAAGAGGCTTCTCTTCTGATAAAATTGCGGAAATACAGAACATATACAGACAGTTGTTCCAATCGAACAATAATACTTCTCAAGCATTAGAAATTATAGATACTGACTTTCCTGCTAGTAAGGTAAGAGATGAAATTACAAGCTTTATCCGTTCTTCTCAGAGAGGAATTATGAAAGGTTACGCCTCCAAATAGTGAGCTTACAATTAATAAATATTGCCAAGAGATTTCAAAAAGATTGGGTTTTCAGAAATGTGTCTTACACATTTCAAATACCAGGTGCTTATGTAATTAAGGGTGCTAATGGATCGGGGAAATCTACATTACTAAAATTAATTTCTAGTTTCTTAACTTCCACCGAAGGGACGCAAAAACTAGAACTTAAAGGTGAATCGATAGAGATAGAAAAATGGCCTGAACATATCACTTATGCCGCTCCATATTTCGAATTGATTAATGAGATGTATTTAACCGAATTTTTAGTGTTTTACACAAAGTTCAAACCGCTACAAAACGGTATTTCAATCGAAAATTTTATTGAAATTACTTATTTAGAGGACTCATCAGAAAAACTCATTAAAAATTTCTCATCTGGAATGAAACAAAGACTTCGATTAGCATTAGCATGGTTAAGCGAATCGAGTATTATTCTTTTAGATGAACCTACCTCTAACTTAGATGAAAAAGGGATAGAATGGTATAAGGACTTAGCAAACACATACTCAAAAAACAAACTAGTAATCGTTTGTTCGAACAATATAGAAGACGAATACTTTTTTTGTAAAAACACACTTCACATTGAAGATTTAAAACATTAAAAGCCTCAAATTAAATTAATATCTTGGACACCTAAATTTTCCATTATGGCAAGTACATCAGACATTAAAAACGGATTGTGTATAAAACACAACCACGATTTATTTAAAATCATAGAATTCCTTCATGTAAAACCAGGTAAAGGACCTGCTTTTGTGAGAACCAAACTAAGGAGCTTAACTACAGGAAAGGTACTAGACAATACTTTCCCTTCAGGCTCGAAAATTGAAGCTGTAAGAGTTGAATCAAGAAGATATCAATACTTATACCCTGAAGATGGTGGGTTTCACTTTATGCATACGGAGACTTTCGAACAGATTTTCCTAGAGAAAACGATCGTTGGAGGATATCAGTTTATGAAAGAAGGTGAAATTGTAGAAGTTGTATTTGATGCTGATGAAGAAAACCCACTTACATGTGACGTGCCTTCTTCTGTAGTATTAGAAGTTACTTACACAGAACCAGGAGAAAAAGGAAATACGGCTACAAATGCTCTAAAACCTGCAACTGTAGAGACTGGTGCAACAGTAAACGTACCACTCTTTATTAACGAAGGAGATAAAATTAAAATTGACACTACAAAAGGTGCTTATCAAGAAAGAGTTAGGTCTTAATTGGTCATTTTACAACACAAAAAAGAGGCGCAAATGCGCCTCTTTTTTTATGCAGTAATTTCTTTATTTTGATGTCGTTGATCTAAAACTACTATAATAGCAACAAAAGCCCAAATAGGAACTGAAGCTTTATCCATGTCTAAAAAATTATTCAAAAAGGCATGAGTAAAATAAGTAATTAAGCCCAAAATACACGCCATTAACATCCATTGCTCCTGCCGATCTTCTAATTTGTGATACAAAACAATAGCCTTAGTTAATATCAAACCAATCATAACAATAAAAATTAACAAACCAGGCCAACCAGTTTCTGCGAGCATACTCAAATATTCACTATGGGCATTCCCCATATTCCCCGCATTTGTACTAATAAGAGTTTTCTCGTAATAATTTTGATAGGGTGCATAGTTAAATTGATATGTTCCTGAACCCCAGCCCAAGTGAGGCCTCTCCTTAAATAATCGAATTGCTGATTTCCAGCGATTTATACGCTCTAGATTGGAGGCGTCAGTACTCACATTAGACATTGATGCTATATGCTCGGTAAAACTATCGGATGAATCTTGGCTATTCTTTTCCAAAGCCATTAAAATGTCGGTTTGAAAAAGAAGTACAAAACCTATAACGAAGGCAGTAACTGTTAACAGCAAAGAAAATCGAATTCTTAATTTCATTACTATATACACACCAAAAGCAGCAATTAAACTTAACCAAGCAGCTCTTGTATAAGATAAAACTGTAGCTAATAATAGAATGATTAAAATAGTAGAAAACAAAGCACTTATTTTATCCTTACTAGCCCACTTACGCATGTAAAAACCAAAAGGAAGTATGAGAGCTAATGCCATTCCATACGAAGTATGGTCTTTAAAAAATGGGGACATCACCCAATGGGCAGCTTCGTGTTCAAAGCCTTTTGTAGCATGCATAACAATGGTGTAGACTGCAACTAACGCTAAGCCTAATAAATAGGCTTTTACAAACTTATGAATGTTTTTATTTTCTTGAAACCATGCATAAGCTAAGACATAAAAACTACTAATAAACCACAGTCTAGTAATGAGCAATTTTATAGAAGCCATTGGCACAGAACTACTAATAGCTGTAATAAACAACCATACTAAATACACTGTTATAGCAATTGAGATTGGATGTCGATATAAATTTTTAAAGAGCTCTTTATCGCTAAACATTTTCACCCAAGCAATAATCATTAATCCAAACAATAAAGGTTCGGTGGGTAAAGACATTTCAATTCCTATAGGATTGTAGATCCCCAATTCTTGGAGGCTGGTAGACATAGGAGTCAAAAAAGCGACCAAAGTCAATAACAAATCAACTCTTAAAATTGCCATAGAAATTACACCAATGGCAAAAGGAATAAATATTCCCCAATATTTTTCTTCGGCGATCAAATAAGTATTCCCTACTATAAATAGTAAAACTAAGAATACAAATATATAGTGGCGTTGCTTTTTAGTCAATGTTAGCGTTTGAAATGGTCTGACGAATGTATAATAAAACCAATGTCATAATAAAGGCACTCATTCCAGCAAAAACTACAATTAACCATCTTATAGGATAGGCTTTTTTATCGGCTGGCACAGCTCTATTAATCACAAACCTATTCGTTAGTTCTCCGTCTATCTCAATGCGTATGTTTTCTTTTTCGAAACGGATAATATTTAATTGTTCTTGTACCAACTCCAACTCTTCAAAAAGTCTAAAATAATCGCCACCATAGAGAGCCAGATTATTAAATTCTTTTTTTAGCGCTCTCGCTCCACTAGTATTTCCATTAGCCAAAGCTTGTGCATAATATTCTGTTAACCTTTCAGCTTGTAAAGAAACATCTAACACACCATGAGACCTTAACACTTCTAAGGAATCGTGTAAAGAAAATAACCTTGTGGTTAAATCGGCATCTCTATTCTCTAAAATCACCAAAGCTTGTTCTGCACGTTCTTGTTTTACTCTTTTAACAACAACATCTATTAAATCAACCATTCTATTACACATAGCGGCTGCAAGCTTAGGTTCTTCGTCTAAAACTTCAATTTTTATAGACATTAATTCTGTTCGTTTAAAACTAAAATGCTCGTTAAAAGCTAAGTTCATCCATGTATTTGCATGCTCTGCATCTGGATTAATCTCATAATGTTCAAACAAACCAAATTCTTGAATAATCTGGTTCTTCATTTCATCGGTATTTAAAATCTGAAGTAAGCGTTCTGCTTCCAGTTCTTCTCCAAACTCTAAAACATCTTTTCTATATGGATTGTGTTCAACCAATAAAGCCTGTGAAATAGAATTGGTGGTGGTAGGGTAAATTACCGAGGTCGCCTTAAAGGTAGGTGTAATAATTAATGGCGATGATATAATAGCACCTAAAACAATGGCTATAAAAGTGAATATACTAAGTGGTCTTCTCCACTTAAATAAATCTAAGAGTATGTTTCCTGAATTAGAAAGTGATGCTTTGCTCATTGTAATTTTAATTTAATTTCAGCCAAATATACAAAAATCGACAGTTTTTTTAAAGCAATAAACTGCTCAATATTTAGACGGAGTATTTATTCGTTTTTTATAATCTGTATCATTTTCCTTATCGGAATCATATGAATACTAAAGGCAAATAAGAAAGAAAGTGTCACGAAAACTAGTATTGCTAGAGTCCAACTTACAAAGTATAAATGAGTAATGTAAGCAATTAAAAACACACCCATCACAAAGCCTACAAACTGTACGCCTCCTTTTAAAGACGGTTTAAATTGGAACGTTTTATTAGCAAAAAGCACTTGTACAACGGAAACTAATAATTGAGTAATTAAACTTGCTACGGCAGAACCAAGAGCCTGCCACTTGGGTATAAACACTAAGTTTAATCCGATATTTATGAGTACTGCAAAACCAGCTAATACGTTTAAAAATTTCAAATTTCCATTTGCCGTTAAGAGTGTACCAAAAATGTAGGTTGTAGAGATACACACAAAACAGAACATGAGTACCGAAAACAAATGCACCGACTGGCTACTTAAATCTGTGTACCGCCAATGCATAATTTCATCTCCAAACTGGAAACAAAGAACACTTACTATAAGCGCACCCGAAAATATCATTTTAAATGATATTTCAACAATCCCCACTAAGCTCTGATTAGCTTTTATCATTTTAGAAAAAATGGGCAACAAGAGGACAGAAAAAAGGTAAGCCACCATATTTCCTGCTTCAAAAAAACGATAAGCTTGAGCATAATATCCTACTTGTTTGTTTCCATCGGTTAACATTTTCTCAAGCATTATGGTATCACTCCTATAATAAAAAGTCATCAATAGAATTAGTAATGCGTAGGGTAAACTTTGTTTTATGATAGCCAGAGAAAACAATCTATTGAATTTTATTTTCACAAATTCGGCCTTTTTCCAAACCCACCATAAAGCAACTAATAAGGTTATGGAGTACGAAAGTGTTTGTGCATAAACAAACCACTCTATTTCAAATGGCTTATTGGTTACATTTCCCCATAGTAACACAGAACAAATAGCAATCATTAAAAACCGATCTAAAACCGACACCACACTATCTTTTACAAACATCTGAACCCCACTTAAATTGGAGCGCAAATACAATACAACAGCTACAAGACCTTGATTAAAGCTAAGGATAAGCAATAGCTTTAAAGCATAATCGGAATAGCCCCAAACAAAACCTGCTAGCAGTGTAAAAAGCAGATATACTACAATTAAGAGCAATTTTAAACTAAAAAGTTTCGAAAAATACTTAGAAAGTAAGTGCTCGTTTTGAGCAATATTCTTGGTATTAAAATTATTGATTCCTATATCGATGAAAATATTAAATAAGAACGAAAAATTAAACAAACTAAAATACAGCCCATAAGACTCTGCCCCAACCCTATTAATAATTTCAGCATCGATTCCTAGAATATAGAATGGCTTAATTAGAAAGTTGAGGACCAGTAAGAATAACAAGTTCGTAATAAACTTTTTTTGCATTGCTTTATTAATTCCAATAGTCAACGTCAAAAAAAAGACATTCGTACTTAATGCGCAACAAAAAACTCTATTTTTGTTACTTATGAGAATTGCTGTTAACACAAGACTTTTATTAAAAGATAAATTAGAAGGGATTGGGTGGTACACCTACGAAACACTTTCTAGAATTGTAAAAACTCATCCTGAACATGAGTTTTTTTTCATTTTCGACAGACCTTACTCAAAAGAATTTATTTTTGAACAAAATGTAACTCCTATTGTTTTAGGCCCACCTACACGACATCCTCTATTATGGTATATATGGTTTGAACTTAGACTTCCGAATTTGCTTAAAAAACTAAAAGCAGATTTGTTTTTATCACCAGATGGGTTCCTATCGCTCACAACTAAAACACCATCTATAGCCGTTATACACGATATCAATTTCGAACATTATCCAAAAGACTTAAAATTTACTCACAGTACGTTTTACAGATTCTTTTTTAGAAAATATGCATTTAAGGCAAATCGAATAGTGACGGTTTCTGAATATTCTAAAGAAGATATCTCGAAATTTTACTCTGTAAATAAAGACACGATAGACGTGAGTTTAAATGGAGTAAATCCAGTCTTTCATCCTATTGGACTAACAGAGCAAATACAAACTCGCAAGCAGTACAGCAAAGGAAAAGACTACTTTCTATTTGTAGGAGCATTACATCCTAGAAAAAACATTAAACGCTTATTACTGGCATTCGATAGCTTTAAATCGGAAACAAAGTCTAGTAATAAACTGTTAATTGTAGGTGCCAAAATGTGGTGGAACGATGAACTGAAAATAGCTTTTGAAAGCATTAAACATAAAGAAGATGTAGTTTTTACTGGGCGGAAATCACTGCAAGAGCTGCAATTACTTTATGCATCTGCACAAGCATTTTGTTTTGTTCCTTACTTCGAAGGCTTTGGAATCCCAATTGTGGAAGCAATGAAATGTGCCTGTCCTGTAATAACATCTAATTGCACCGCCATGCCAGAAGTTGCTGGCGAGGCAGCTCTTTTAGTCGATCCATTTAACGTTGAGGCTATTAAAAACGCTATGATTACAATTGAAAAAGACCCTGTTTTAAGAGCAGAATTATCAGAAAAAGGACTCATTCATGCTCAGAAATTTAGCTGGAATAGTACTGCAAATGCACTTTGGGGCAGCATAGAAAAAGTACTACAAGAATGCTAAAGGCTTACCTACATAAAACAAAAATTGAAGCTGGATGTGATGAAGCTGGTAGAGGCTGCCTTGCAGGACCAGTAGTAGCAGCAGCTGTAATTCTACCAAAAGACTTTACACATCCTTTATTAAATGACTCGAAACAAGTAAGCGAAAAAAAACGTGCTATTTTAAAATTAGTTATCGAAAAAGAAGCTATAGCCTATGCTGTTGGTATAGTAGACCATAAAGAAATTGATGACATTAATATTTTAAATGCTTCTTTTTTGGCGATGCATAGAGCGCTTGATCAAATTAAAACCTCTTTTGATAGTATTTTAGTAGATGGAAACAGGTTTAAAAAATATAGGGATACAGAACACCACTGCATAATTAAAGGTGATGGTAAATATTTAAATATTGCCGCAGCCTCAATATTAGCGAAGACTTACAGAGATGAAATTATGGAAAATCTAGACAAAGAATTCCCCGTTTACTCATGGAAAAAGAATAAAGGCTATCCAACTAAGGCACACAGAGCTGCCATTAGAGAATTTGGGGTAAACAAAAACCATCGACTGACCTTTAGATTACTACCAGAACAATTGAGTTTAGATATTTAATTACCGAATTTGAATAGCTTTTTATTCAATCGTCTAACTGTTTTTCTGATACTCCTTTTTAGAAACCCTAAAGAATTAAAAGTCCTAGCATATCTTGGAAAAGGTCGTCTTAGTTGTACAAATTGATCACTCATCATCGTAAGAGCACCAAAATGTAAAACGGGACGAGCCCAATAACTCGTTCTAAGGTTATAACCATCTTCGAAATCTGTAATACGAGAATCTACATAGGCTGCAGTATCTTGCATTACATGACCAAACTCAGCAATTAAGAATCTGTCGGTTGGGAGTAAAATAGATGGATCAATATTTAGGTCAACATCTAAAAAAATAGATTCACTAAAGTCTTTAGCTCTCACTAAATTAGAATGTTCGCTAAAGAAAAAGTAAATTCATCTTTAAAGGACTTGATAATTTCTTTATTCTCATTATCCTGTTGAAGTTGTGCATTATTTGCTTCTTCAGAATAACCATACTTTCTGAGTGCAGCAATTTTCTTTTGTGGATTGCTTAGACGCACCAGAAGAGCTCCATCCAACAACTCTACATATTGTCTATTTGCTCTCATTCTCATTTCAAAATTTGAAGGTGGAGTGTTTTGAGAAAAAGAAAAAAATGAACATGATAGCAATGCTAAAAGAATAATATATTTTTTCATGAATGTATATTTAATTGGAATTCGAATATACGAAAACATATAAAATCTTGCTGAGATTAGGTGGGTATTTCTAACTTTGAAAAGTTAAAATAAAACCATGCAAAGATCTCTTTTACTGCTTGTTATTCTACTTAGTCTCTTCTCGTGTACTCAAGAGTCCGAAAAACGTAGCGATTCAATTCATGCTATCCCATTAGATGCAGCTATAATTATAGAAAGCAACAATTTATCTAAGAGTTTAGATGAGCTCACAAAGAGTGCTTTTTGGACTACATTAAGTACCGAAACCTCGCTCAAAGAAACTCAAAACACGCTATTTTCTTTAGACTCTAATTTAGCAAATTACTCTTCTCATATATCGAGTATAAATCCTGTATTCCTCTCTATACATTTAACGGGAGCTGAATCTTTTAACTGGTTAATAATAAGCTCTACAGAAAATCAAGAGCAAAAAATACAGTTGTTAGAAATAGGCTTGGCTAGTTTTGCCAAAACGAAAAGTCAAACCTATAGCAATGCTATAATTACCGAAGTAATAATGAATGGCTCAAGGATTTACTATTCAAAACTGAATGGTTTATTAATGCTAAGTCAAGAAAAGATTTTAGTAGAAGATGCAATACGACAACTTAAAACACCAAACAATCTTACTGCTCAAGCCTCTTTTAGTGCAATTTACAATTCTGCAAATAAAAAAGAAGATTATAATTTATACCTAAACACAAAAAATTTAGATCGAATTAGTAAAAGTATATTCACACAAAGTACACAGCTTAAAAACCAAGCAGAGTGGATGCAATGGGATTTAGATCTTTCTAAAAACGGCATCCTTTTTAGTGGTATTAGTTTGAGTCATGACTCCTTAGCCCAAGAATTGAGTTTCTTTAAAGGAAATGATGCACACCCAGTGATAGCACCTTCAGTACTCCCAAAAAACACGGCTTTATTTGTTTCAAAATCATTCGAAAACTTTAAACAATTTCAGCGTAAGCAGATAAATGGATTAAGTTTTACGCATCAACAAAATACATACACAAAAAATTTAGTAGGGCTAAATGAGGATTTAAAAACAAATTTCGAATCTTGGATAGATAGCGAGATTACTTGGTTTTTAGCCGAAAATGGCACCGACTTAGGAGAAGGATTAATCATTCACATAACCAATGAATCTGAAATTAATGAGTTTATTACTCAAAAAG
>CAJJAI010000003.1 GCA_905182215.1 Flavobacteriales bacterium UBA6772
AATTCTGATTGAGCCTTTAGCAACTCTTCTTCAGTCATTTCACTTGCTCCTTGCATTCCGTCATTAAATCCACCAATTCCATTAGAATATTGTCTTTGCATGGTCATACCCATCATTTTCATAGTCATAGAAAATGAATTAGGTGTTTGCTTAAGGATTTCCATTTTCAACTTTGCTGGAGCTCCAGGAATTGAAGCGGCATAGTTAAATTGAACACTCGTTAGTTTGTTTAATTTTTTCTCTCCTCCAATAGCATCTATATAATCTGCAATAATTGTTTTTGAAGTAATACCTGCATCTACAGTTCTTAAATCAGATTTCTCATTTCCGTAGGTATCACGAAGAGTAACAGCTCCAAAAACAGTCAATTTATCAATTAAATTATCTGCATCACCAACTACAATAATATGTGCATTATTTGGCTTGAGGTATTTTTGAGCTACCTCATAAATATCGTCAACGGTAATTTCTGATAGTTTCTTTAAGTAGTTCGCATAATGATCTGCGTCTAAACCTAAATAATCGGTATTAATAGCAAAACGAGCTACTGTAGAAGCACTTTCTAATGCAATTGCAAACTTACCAGACATGTTATTTATTACTCCTTGTAACTCTTCCTGAGACACTTTTATAGTGCGTAAAGTATCTATTTCAGAAAAGAATTCAACAATTGCACTGTCGGTAACTTCGTTTCTAACTTTAGCTGATGCATTAAAGTACGAACCTAATTCGTCTAAATTAATACTAGAATATGCGCCGTAGGTATAGGCCTTATTTTCACGTAGATTTCTGAATAAACGAGCAGAAGAACCTCCACCTAAAATATTATTCATCACCTTAACTTTTAAAGCATCCTCCGAAGAAGGACTTAAATTTATAGGATAGGTAATATTGATTATAGACTGTACTGCACCTGCTTTATTTATAAGAGAAACTTTATTCTCCGTTGGAGCCACTACTCCTTTATAAGTTGCATTTACAAATTCTGTCGCTTTCCAATTCACCAAGTATTGTGCAGTTATCTCCTTTGCTTCTTCAATAGAAATATCTCCTACAATTGCTAAGTACGATCCTTTAGGACTGAAATATGTTTGGTAGTAATCTTTACAATTATCTAAATTAATATTCGCTAAAGATTCCTCCGTCATTAACTCTCCAAATGTATGTGCTGTACCAAAATTTAATACCGAGTTTACATTTCCTGCAATTGCATCTGGACTATCAGAAGCATTGGCTAATCCAGAAATGTTTTGGGTAAGAGATTTCTCAAATTCCTCTTGGGTAAATTCTGAGTTTAAAAGTACATCAGAAAACAAATCTAATAAAGTAGGTAAATGCTTCGTTAGGGAACTCGCGTAAATTCCTGATGAAGAAGTACTCAAAGAAGCTCCAATATAATCGATTGAAGCATCAATTTCATCTTTACTTCTAGTAGTAGTTTTGGTTCCTAATAAATCACCTGTTATAGACGAAATACCTACGGCATCCCCTTCTAATTCTGGATGGTATTTAAACTGTAGCGATAAGGATACTTTCGGTAATTTATGATTTTCAACCACAAAAACCTTTAATCCATTTTCCATTACAAAAGACTCCGTAGAACCCAATTGTATTTCTGGAGCAGGTCCAGCTTCAGGACGTATACTTCTGTCTTGTGCTACTAAGGTAGTACCTAAGACAATGCTTAATGCTAAGAATATCTTTTTCATACTATTTATTCTTTTTCTGTTTTAGGTAAATAATGTAGGGTAACTCTGTTTTCGGTACGTAGGTACTGTATCGCAGCAGCTTGAATGTCTTCTCTAGTTACTTTAAAATATCGTTCAAGTTCTGTGTTCACCAAATTAGTCTCACCATTATAGTACAAATAGTAATCAGAAAGACTTTCTGCAATACCAGCCATAGAACTGTTGCCAGTGATGAAATCGTTTTCAATTTGATTTCTTAGTTTTTCGAATTCTTCTACTGAAATTAATTCTTCAGACATTTTAGCAACTTCAGTATTCATAGATTCTTCTAAATCTAACACCTCAACACCCATATTGGCAATCCCAAACATCAAAAGTAAACCCGGATCTTCTGAAGGCATAGGAAAGGCTCCAGCAAAAACCGCTTTTTGTTGTTTATCAACTACGTTCTTTTGGAGTCTCGAACTTTTACCTTGCGATAAAACCATACTCATCATCTCCACAGCATAGGCTTCTGCTGTTCCTTGTGCAGGTCCATGATATGCTTGTACTACAGCTGGCAATTGAATATTATCATAAACTGTATCTCTAACCTCTGCAAACTTTTCGGGTTCTACAATTGAGGGTCTAGGTATTGTATGAGTTCCTTTAGCTATAGAACCGAAATATTTTTCAATCCATTCCTTAGTTTGAACAGGATTAATATCTCCTGCAATAGAAATGCAAGCATTATTAGGTAGGTAGAATGTTTTATAGAAATCCATAAACTCACTCAAGCTTGCCTGATTGATATATTCTGGTGAACCACCGGGAGTCCATCTATACGGATGCTCTACAAAAGCATGCTCAAACACTTCGTTCATTATAGAACCATAAGGGGTGTTTTCGTTGCGTTCTCTCAATTCTTCTTTAACTACTTCTCTTTGGGTATCAACTCCAATTTGGTCAATTTTAGCGTGAAGCATACGTTCTGCTTCCATCCATAAACCCAATTCTAATTGATTAGATGGTAGAATTTCGTAGTAAAAAGTTCTGTCGAAACTCGTGTTGGCATTTAAAACTCCACCATTGTCTTGAATGAGTTTCATGTACTCACCTCTACCAATGTTTTCTGAACCTTCGAAAAGTAAATGTTCAAAGAAATGGGCAAATCCAGTACGGCTAGGATCTTCGTTTTTTGAACCTACATGATAAGAAACTGAGACAGCTACAATTGGAGTGCTGTGATCCTCGTGTAGAATTACGTGTAAGCCGTTATCGAGATCATATTCCTCGAAGGCTATTGGATTCATTTGAGCCCATATAACACATGGGCTTAAAGTTAAAGCAAGGAGTATTTTTTTCATGTATATATTTTTACGAGAACAAATATAAGTATAAAAAAAGCCACCTAAAAGGTGGCTTTTTATTCAAAAGTTAAAAAGGGTTAATTAGGGATTTTTTTATTTAAAATAAAGGTAATTTCCTTTTGATCTTCGATCGGCGTTTTTGATTTCGCCATTACTTTCATAACAGTTTTCTTAGCCGTTTTAGAGTCTAATTTAGACTTCTTAATAAAACCTAAAATTCTTTTAGCTCTAACAGTATTATCTACTTCAACTCTCAATGCTTTTTCAATCATCCCAGACAATGCTTTCACATTTTTGTGAAAATCGTCTTTAGATAACTCTTGAGTTTGAGTTGTTTCTTTAACTTTTGTAGTTGTATTTTCTTGACAAGACGTAAAGGCTAACATTCCAGCTAAACCTAAAACTAATTGAATTTTCATGTGGTCTTTTATTTTGTGTAAGCAATAATAATCATTCTATAGTATAGGTCAAAAAAAAAACCATCTTTTTAGATGGCTTTTTTCAATAGTAAGTAAAAACTTATTTAACCTCTTCGAAGTCAACGTCAGTTACATCTTCAGTTGCTGGCTCAGCTTCTGTAGCTTTACCTTCAGCACCTGCTTCAGACTGAGCGTACATTTCTTGAGAAGCAGCTTGGAAAATCTCATTTAAAACAGCCATTGAAACATCAATAGCATTTAAATCTTCGGCTTCATGCGCTTTTTTCAAATCTGCGATAGCAGCTTCGATAGGCGCTTTTTTGTCTGCTGGTAATTTATCACCAAACTCAGCGATTTGCTTTTCAGTTTGGAAAATCGTTTGATCAGCTTCGTTCAACTTATCAACTTTATCCTTCACTATTTTATCAGCTTCTTCGTTCGCTTTAGCTTCGTCACGCATTTTTTGGATCTCTTCGTCAGAAAGACTTGAAGAAGACTCAATTTTAATGTGTTGCTCTTTTCCTGTAGCTTTATCCTTAGCAGAAACTTTCATAATACCATTCGCATCAATATCGAAAGAAACTTCAATTTGAGGAGTTCCTCTTTGTGCTGGTGGAATGTCTGTTAATTGGAACTGACCTAAAGACTTGTTGTCTGCTGCCATAGAACGCTCACCTTGTGCTACATGAATATCTACTGCTGGCTGGTTATCAGAAGCTGTAGAGAACACTTGAGATTTGTTGGTAGGAATAGTTGTGTTAGCATCAATCAATTTAGTGAATACTCCTCCCATTGTTTCGATACCTAGAGAAAGAGGTGTAACATCTAATAAAAGAACGTCTTTTACTTCACCAGTTAAAACACCTCCTTGAATCGCTGCACCAACGGCAACAACCTCATCAGGGTTAACTCCTTTAGAAGGTTTCTTCCCAAAGAATTCTTCAACAATCGCTTGGATTGCGGGAATACGAGTAGAACCACCGACTAAAATTACTTCGTCAATTTCGTTCTTATCTAAACCAGAATCAGCTAAAGCTTTCTTACAAGGTGCAATAGAACGTTGAATTAATGAATCTGCTAATTGCTCGAACTTAGAACGTGTTAAAGTTCTTACCAAGTGCTTAGGACCTGAAGCAGTAGCAGTAACATAAGGTAAGTTGATTTCTGTTTGCGCAGACGCAGACAATTCAACTTTAGCTTTTTCTGCAGCTTCTTTTAAACGTTGTAAAGCCATTGGGTCTTCACGAAGATCAATAGACTCTTCCGCTTTAAACTCTTCTGCTAACCAGTCGATAAGAACTTGATCAAAATCATCTCCACCTAAGTGAGTATCACCGTTTGTTGATTTCACTTCAAATACACCATCACCTAATTCAAGGATAGAGATATCGAAAGTTCCACCACCAAGGTCAAATACTGCGATGTTAATGTCCTTGTCTTTTTTGTCTAAACCGTAAGCTAAAGCAGCTGCAGTAGGTTCGTTTATGATACGACGAACTTTTAAACCAGCAATTTCACCTGCTTCTTTAGTAGCGTGTCTTTGTGCATCATTAAAGTAAGCAGGAACTGTAATTACAGCTTCAGTTACTTCTTGACCTAAATACTCCTCAGCTGTTTTCTTCATTTTTTGAAGAACCATAGCAGAAATTTCTTGAGCCGTAAATAAACGACCGTCGATATCTACACGAGGTGTATTGTTGTCACCTTTTACTACTGTATAAGGTACATTTTTAATTTCTTTTGCACATTTGTCAAAAGATTCACCCATAAAACGTTTTATAGAAGAAATCGTTTTTGTAGGATTTGTAATAGCCTGACGCTTTGCAGGATCACCAACTTTACGTTCACCACCTTCAATAAAGGCTACAATCGATGGAGTTGTTCTTTTTCCTTCCGCGTTAGCGATAACGACAGGTTCATTACCTTCCATTACCGATACACAAGAGTTCGTTGTTCCCAAGTCAATTCCGATAATTTTACTCATAATCTGATGTATTAATTAGTTCTTGTTTGTTTCTGTAAGTCCATAAGTCAATCTCTATGCCATTAGGCTTATGAAAGTAATCGGCATAAAAAAAGCCATGTTTTGACAGATAGACTCTCAAAACATGACATTTAAAATGACATACTGTCTAGTTTCCGTACGAAATCTCTATTTCGTTATCACCATTCAATTGAAACGATCCGAAGTTTAAATGTTTTGTAACATCATTCGTAGCGATCTCATCGTTCGATGAATTTGTAATCTTCACATTTTCTACAATATCTGAAGTGCGAGATGAGAGAATCCCAATACCATTTTCAATATTTGAATACTCTGGCCTATCCAGAACCAAAGAACTTGAGTTTTGATTTAAGACTAAATAGGTAGATAAATCTTCTCCAGCAGCTAACAGTGTAAAATCTAAACAAGCGTGTGTAATTGCAAATCCAGAAACCACTTGAGCAGCTTCCATTCCTAAAACTAACCTACGTAAAGATGGGTCGTAATCAGGAGCTTCAGTTATTGCAGAAGCAATAAAATTTAAAAACTGGTCAAAATCTATAGAGTGGCTCATTTGGTCGCCTCCTTCAGAATTGTTAGACAAACGACTCTGGAACTGGAAAGTTTGGGAAAGCGTATCGGCTTCACCAGCACTAGGATTCTCAATAGAATTAGGGAACTCCATATAATTAAAATTCATAGAAAGCTCGTACATATCACCACCAGCAATACTCTTCCACTCTACTTTGGGCACATAACCATTAGGGGTAATTGTGAGTGGAGAAAAACTATTTGGTCTAGTAATCTTAACAGGACTTAATATTGTAATAGGGTTTTGGGTAAAGGCAATTAAGGTATCGTTCGATTTCCTATACACTTCGGCAGAATAAAGGGCTTCAGCATTAATTTGAGAAGACGATTTATAAATAATTTGAGTTGGAGAACTAAAAGCACCTTCAGGTTTCTCAAACTCATCGGTTGGTTCTAATTCTATTGTAGAAATTGTAAGCCATCCTTCTCCATTTTGGCTAGGAATCCAAGCGTTTTCTTGTTCTAAAAGACGTAAACCTACATCTTCTCCGGCATAATGCAAAGAATCGAATTCTTGTGCCATCATCATCACATCGCCTCTACCTAAAAAAGCTTTGTTTAATTTTATATAATGAACAGAATCTTCTGCGTTAAGTATACCGTATACTACAGGTACATCTTTCCAATCTGCAATAATTTGTAGGTCGTTATCGCAAGAAGCAAATAATGCGATTGAACTCAGTACTAAAAGTGTTTTTCTAATCATGAAACAAAGGTATAATATTTTCTTACTTTTGTTAGTTAAATAACTTCGGTCTATGAAACAATTATCGTGCCTCTATACACTTCTATTTTTCTTTAGCTTACAAGCTCTAGGGCAACAAACTGTACATAAAAAACTTAATCAGTTAATGCTAGACGAATCGTTTAGTGAGTTAAATGACATATGGCCTGTGCTTACCAACGACGATAATTTCTTTGTTTTCGACGATGGGGAGTATTTTATGAATCGTACAAAAACTGGCAGTCCCTATGCTATAATGGCAAATTGGGAAAACGACTTGAATACTTTCAGTATTAGAACTTCTCTAATGCTAGGACCTGTAGAAAGTATGAGTCAGAGTTTAGGGCTTGTACTTAGAGCGAGTAGCGATGGACAGTCTGCACTAATTTGTGAGATTAATAAGTTTCACCGATTTAGAATACGCCAATTGATAGAAGGAAAATATGTAATTATAAGTACCGAAGGAAAAGAGGGCTGGATAAAAAACGCTATTATTAAAGGTATAAACGAGTACAACGATATTAATATAAGAACAAATGGCACTGACCATGACTTATATATTAACGGCTTACTTATATATAGTTTTAGAGTTGAAGGATTAGAAACCGGTAGTTTTGGCTTATTTATAGGTCCTGAAACAAAAGGTAGAGTCGATTTTATAAGTATTCATGCAGATGAGTTATACCGAGATAAATCGAAGATTTATTTAACCGATTCGGAGGTAAGAGAACTTATATCGGACAACGAGAAATTAAGGCTCGAACTAGAACAATCGCTTGATGCTAGAGCTTTAGAATTAGAAAATGCAATTCGTATTTTAGAAAACCAGCTTAAAACAATGCGATTGATTAATACGCAATTAGATAAGGAAAATACAGAATATGCAGTTATAAAATCTGCGGTAGACACCAATCACGTTAACTTATTAATGGATTTAAGTCATAAAGTAATTAACAATACGCTGGAAAACCGTCAATTAAAAATTGAAAATAAATTGATTTCTGATTCACTCAATAATGTGAAAATTCATTTTGAGAATTTAGAATTAGAGTTATTTCAAAAGGTTATTGACAAGAAAATGGAAGAGCAACATTTTATTGATTCCATTTTAACTAAATTTTGTACGGTAGATACCGTATTTTTGCCATTCGACACTTTAGCAATCGATTCCTTACGAATTGATTCTATCATTACAACAAGTCCAATACTAGAAAAAGAGTAATATGTCTATCCACAAAAAAGATTTCAAGAAGATAACTACCAATGTGCTGCAAGAGATGAAGCGCAATGGGGAAAAGATAAGCATGCTTACTGCCTATGATTATACCATGGCAAAAATGGTAGATATGGCAGGTATAGATGTTATTCTCGTGGGAGATTCTGCCTCTAATGTTATGGCAGGTCATGAAACGACTTTACCTATAACTTTAGATCAAATGATTTACCATGCTTCTTCTGTTGTTAGAGCAGTAGATAGAGCTTTGGTTGTAGTAGATTTACCTTTTGGTACCTATCAAGGTAATTCTAAAGAAGCTTTAAACTCTGCTATTAAAGTAATGAAAGAGTCTGGTGGACATTCTGTAAAACTAGAAGGTGGAGCAGAAATTATTGAATCTGTACAGCGTATATTAACCGCTGGAATCCCAGTAATGGGGCACTTAGGTTTAACGCCACAATCTATTTATAAGTTCGGCACGTATACAGTAAGAGCTAAAGAGGAAGAGGAAGCTAACAAACTTATTGAAGATGCTAAATTACTAGAGGCTACAGGTTGTTTTGCTTTAGTACTCGAAAAGGTTCCAGCAGAATTGGCTCAAAAAGTAGCCGAAACAATCTCTATTCCAGTAATAGGAATTGGTGCTGGGTCTGGCGTAGACGGACAAGTATTAGTAACCCACGATTTATTGGGTATGACTCATGAATTTAGTCCTCGTTTTTTAAGACGCTACCTATCCTTATTCGATGAGATTACTGGAGCTATTAAAGAGTATGTACAGGATGTAAAATCAGTTGATTTTCCAAACGAAAAAGAACAATATTAATGTTAGAAGTTCTTTACGAAGACAACCATATTATTGTGGTTAATAAAAAAGCTGGCGATTTAGTACAAGGCGATAAAACGGGCGAC
>CAJJAI010000004.1 GCA_905182215.1 Flavobacteriales bacterium UBA6772
TTTGTGTTTCTGTATCTCCTACAGCTTGGTAAATATCCATTTGTAAATTGTGAACATCGGAATAAGTTACTGTAGAAACAGAAACTTCATCAAATACTTCTTCGCTATAACGATCGTCGCATTGGGCTTGTACATTAAAAAATGAAAATAGTGTAATAAATAAGAATAGAAATCTTTTCATAATAGTTGTTTAAGAATCTAAATATACAAAATGTAGGATCATTAAATATATCACCTCCACAGACCTACCAAAACGTTAAATATTACAGGAAAACATTAATGAACTAGTTGTTTTTAAAAAAACTTTTTTTTAATTTATATTCAAATGTCTACAAATACGGTTCTAGAGGTGGGGACTCTATAAAAAATTATTTGTAACTTCAGTAAGTTATATTTACATAAGCTGACTTTGAAAATATGAAAAAAATTGCTTCCCCATTTACCTTGCCGTGTGGAGTTATCTTGAAAAATCGCATCGCTAAATCAGCCATGAGCGAAAATATAGGAACCCTCTCAAATGCCCCTACTAAGACGCTTATCAATGCCTATAAAGTATGGGCTAAAGGGAGTCCAGGTCTTTTAATCACTGGAAACGTTATGATTGACAGTAAAGCTATTGGCGAGCCTAGAAATGTTGTGGTAGAAGACTACACCCATTTTGACTTATTAAAGGCATGGGCAAAAACCATCGAAGGAACAGGTGTACATTTATGGCCACAATTAAATCACCCCGGAAGACAAGCCTTTGGATCAATCAATAGAGAAGTTGTTGCCCCATCTGCGGTACCGTTAAAAATGGGGGGAGCATCAAAAATGTTTAAACTCGCCACACCTTTAACTGAAGAGGCGATTTTGGACATCATTAAACGCTTTGGTAATAGCGCGAGAATAATGAAGGAGGCTGGTTTTACAGGCTGTCAAATTCACGGGGCACATGGCTATCTTGTTAGTCAGTTTTTATCGCCTATCAGTAATAAGCGAACAGATAAATGGGGTGGCCCGCTAAAAAATAGAGCTAGATTTGTGCTAGAAGTGTATCGTGAAATTCGTAAGCAGGTAGGTTCAGGTTATCCTGTAGGAATTAAAATTAACTCTGCCGATTTTCAAAAGGGCGGTTTTACCGAATCAGAATCCATGGAGGTGGTGCAATTTTTATCCCGTGAAGGAATGGACTTGATCGAAATATCTGGAGGGACCTATGAAAAACCTGCCATGGTTAAAGGAAGTCGGAAACAAAGTACTGTTAAAAGAGAGGCTTATTTTTTAGACTACATTGAAAAAGCACGAAAAATAACGGATAAACCTTTATTGTTGACTGGTGGGTTTCGTTCTGTTAAGGTAATGGAAGATGCCCTAGCGGGTGGAAAACTAGACGTGATTGGTTTAGGGCGTCCTTTTTGTCTGTACCCAAATTTAGCACAAGATATTTTTGAAGGAAAAGAAACCCATTTTGACACGCCCGTTCCAACGATAGGGATAGAACTATTAGATAAAATGGGAGGAGTTGAGCTTCCTTGGTATGAATTGCAGATACAACGCTTAGGAAAAGGCAAAAAACCCAAACCTAATCTTGCCGGTATCTGGGCTTTTCTTTTTACCCTGAGAGAACTGTTTTTAAAATCGTTTTTAAAGAATTAAGCCCATTATTAAGTGCCTTTATATATATATTGTATCATATCAGAGTTCCCTTAGCTACTTTTATTCGTATTTCATTATAATCAACTGTTTGCAAGTTGGGTTTAAGAGTTCGCATTGAAAGGGGTTTAAAATGACATTTATACTTTCAAAATCTCTTCCGCTAAAAGTAAATCTTTAGGTGTAGTGATTTTTATATTGTCAGCCTCCCCTTCAAAGAGATGTACTTTTTCTCCTAAGAATTCTACCACAGAAGCATCGTCTGTAAATGTATTTTGTTCTTCTTGTTGATAGGCTCTATGTAGTAATCCGGAAGTAAAACACTGTGGGGTTTGCACCGAATAATACATACTCCGGTCTAAAGCTTCGCTACAATCGCCCTTTACCTTACGAATAGATTCTACAACCGGACGCACAGGAATAACTGCTTTTTTCGATTCAGCTTCCTTATAGATATTCAGAATAAAATCGGGTGTAATTAAAGGTCTAACGCCATCGTGCACAGCAATAATTGATTCTTCTTTACATAGCGCTAGCCCATTCTTTACAGATTGAAAACGACTTGTACCCCCTTCACAAACTTGATGAGAAATGGTAAATTGATGCTTCAGGCAAAGTGTATTCCAAGTGCTCTGATGTGATTTCGGTAGAACGACAATTAGGTTAATAGACGATTTAGCGCAATAGAATTTCTCTAGCGTATGCATCAAGATAGGTTTCCCATTCAATTCGATGAATTGTTTTGGGATTGAACTCTTCATTCTTTGCCCTGAACCTCCCGCTACTATTATTGCGTAATATTTCATATTGAGTAAAAAGTAAAAGCTTGAAGGTACAAATATTCAGACTATTATGGCTCGTGTATAAATTGTCAAAAACAAAAAAAGCTAAAAGATGAAACATCTCTTAGCTTTTAAAGTAAAATGTTGAAATGAATTACAAAATCAACATCGCATCGCCATAAGTAAAGAAGTTATACTTCTCTTTAATAGCTTCAGCGTAGGCTTTATTTAATAAATCAAAACCACAGAATGCAGCAGTATGCATCATTAAAGTTGATTGAGGTGTATGAAGATTTGTAATCATACAGTTTGGAATTTTGAAATGGTATGGAGGGAAAATAAATTTATTTGTCCAACCATCAAACGGGTTTAAAGTATCGTGTGTAGAAACACAGCTTTCTACAGCTCTTAGTGTAGTTGTACCTACAGCACAAATACGTCTTTTTTCTTCAAGTGCATTATTTACAACATCACAAGCTTCTTGCTTAACAGTAATTTGCTCAGACTCCATTTTGTGCTTCGATAAATCCTCTACTTCTACAGGTCGGAAAGTACCTAAACCTACATGCAAAGTTACCTCAGCAAAGTGGATTCCTTTAATTTCCAAACGCTTAAGCAAGTGTTTACTAAAGTGCATTCCTGCAGTAGGAGCAGCTACAGCTCCTTGTTCTTTAGCGTATACAGTTTGATAACGTTCGTCGTCTTCCGCGTCTGGATTGCGATCGATGTATTTAGGAAGTGGGGTTTCGCCCAATTCTTGTAATTTTTTTCTGAACTCCTCGTAAGGACCGTCGTATAAAAAACGTAGCGTTCTACCTCTAGAGGTCGTATTATCGATAACCTCAGCAACCAACGATTCGTCTTCTCCGAAGTATAATTTATTACCGATACGAATTTTTCTTGCAGGGTCTACCAACACATCCCAAAGGCGGTTTTCTTGGTTCAACTCACGCAATAAAAACACTTCTATTCTAGCGCCCGTTTTTTCTTTATTACCGTACATACGTGCAGGAAAAACCTTGGTATTGTTCAAGATCATAACATCCTGATCGTCAAAGTAGTCGATAAGGTCTTTGAACATTTTATGTTCAATTTTACCCGTTTCGCGATGTACCACCATCAATCTAGATTCATCGCGGTTTTGTGCTGGTCTTTTAGCCAACAACTCTTCCGGCAAAACATATTGGAAGTGTGAAAGTTTCATTTTGGTAATCATAGAACGTCTATTTTTAGGCTTGCAAATATACTAAATAAAATAAAATTTTGAAGAATTAAGATGAGATCATCATTTCTTCAAAATTTGTAATATCAATAGCATTATCAATACTATATTCTCCAATTTTTGTTCGCTGTAATTTACAAAGCCAAGCACCGCTGTTAAGGGCTTTACCAATGTCGAATGCAAGAGAACGGATGTAGGTACCCTTACTGCAGGCTACCTTAAAAGTAATATAAGGCATATTAATAGAAAGAATTTCTAATTCTTTTATATGAATACTCCTCGGTTTTATCGCTACTTCTTGCCCTTTTCGAGCGCTTTCGTACATTTTTTTACCGCCTACTTTTAAAGCTGAAAAAATGGGCGGCATCTGTTGTATCTCGCCATGAAAGATAAGCATTGTTTTTTTAATGTCTTCCTCGGTAATATGTTGAGTTGCGAAGAAATAATTCTCGGCTGTTTCTCCATCGTAACTAGGCGTAGTAGCACCCAACTTTAGAGTTCCGATATATTCCTTTTCTGCCGCTTGATACTGATCAATTTCTTTGGTCTTTTTCCCTGTACACAAAATCATCAAGCCGGTAGCCAAAGGATCTAAAGTTCCAGCATGACCTACTTTAATTTTCTTAACCTGAAGTTGTCTTTTCACCAACCAACGCACCTTATTTACCAGCTGAAAACTCGTCCAATGTAGTGGCTTATTAAATAGTAAAACTTCACCTTCTTTAAATTCGTAGTCCTTTTTCATATGATGTAGGGAGCTAAAGCTTTACAAATGTTTTCTAATAATATTTGGTCTTCTTCCTTGAAAGCGGCTACCGTATTCGAATCTATATCAATCTGACCTACCACGATACCCTCTTTTATAATAAGAACAACAATTTCGGACTTCACAAAAATATTACAAGAAATATAATTGCTTTCTGCACTTACATCGTCTACCAAAAACGTCTGCTCTGTTTCTGCCGCTTGTCCACAAATACCTTTTCCAAAAGGGATGGTAGTATGATCGGTTGGCTCTCCCACATACGATCCTAAATGCAATAATCTGTTTTCTACATCAGCCAAATAAAAGCCAGTCCAGTTATAGTGACTAAGTTTTTCGTCTAATAAATCACACAAGAACTGCATCTTGTCTTGTGCTGACAAGTCGGAACAGATAATCTCGAGGCATCTTTTTTCTATTTCGACGTATTTACTCATCCTTCAATTTCTTGGATAGATTCGTCTAATGCTTGGATTGTTTTGTCGAGCAATTCTTGTGTATGTGTACGTGCAATAAACAAGGTTTCGAATGCTGATGGGGCAAGGTAAATTCCTCTTTTTAGCATTCCGTGGAACACCTTTTTAAAGTAGTTGGCATCGGCATTACAGGCATCATCGAAATTAGAAACGGCATCTATATTAAAATGAAAACTAATCATAGAACCCAAACGATTAATACACACTTTTAAATTGTATTTATCAAAAACGTTGCGCATCCCTTTTTCAAGATAAATCGTCTTTTCTTCTAATTCGGTATAGATACTCGGATTGTCGCTTAGCTCTTTTAAAAGAGTATAACCACAAGACATAGCTAATGGATTTCCAGAAAGGGTTCCCGCTTGGTAAACAGGACCTAAAGGAGCTACCATATTCATGATATCTTCTTTACCGCCAAAAGCACCAACTGGCATTCCGCCACCAATAATTTTACCCATACAAACCATATCTGGCTGTACATTAAAACGCTTATGAGCACCTCCTGCAGAAAGGCGGAAACCCGTCATAACCTCATCGAAAATAAGTACTGCTCCATGAGCATCACAAAGTTTACGCAACCCCTCTAAGAAGCCTTTTTGAGGAGGGATACAGCCCATATTACCTCCAACAGGCTCTATTATAATGGCAGCTACCTCACCTTTATTAGCGTTTAAAACTTCTTCTACTTGTGCTAAATCGTTAAAGCGAGCAAGAAGCGTGTCTTTAGCGGTTCCGGTAGTTACCCCAGGAGAGTTAGGCACTCCTAAAGTAATAGCGCCAGAACCTGCTTTAATTAAAAAGGCATCGGCGTGACCGTGGTAACAACCTTCAAATTTTATAAATTTCTCTCTGTTGGTATAAGCTCTAGCCACACGAATAGCGCTCATACAAGCTTCGGTACCCGAATTCACCATTCTCACCTTATCTACTGCAGGCATCATATTGCATATTAATTCTGCAATGTCAGTTTCCAAATCTGTTGGCGCACCAAAAGAAGTAGATTTATCTGCCGCATTTTTTAATGCTTCTAAAACAGGTGGGTGACAGTGTCCTAAAATCATTGGTCCCCAAGAACCGATATAATCGATGTATTCTTTTCCTTCTACATCAACCATAATAGACCCCTTTGCTTCTCTAAAGAATACAGGAGTTCCTCCAACAGATGTGAATGCTCTAACAGGGGAGTTTACACCACCTGGAATATATAATTGGGCTCTTTCGAAAAGGTCTTTACTAGTCGTCATTTGACTTATTTTTTTAATACTTTGGCAATGTCTTTGGCAAAATAACTGGCTATTAAATTAGCTCCAGCACGTTTAAACCCTACAATAGATTCTAACATTGCTTCTTCTAAATTTAACCAACCTTTTTCTGCAGCTGCATGCATCATAGAATATTCTCCAGATACTTGGTAGGCTGCAACAGGCACATCGAATTTATCTTTCACCAATCGCACCATATCTAAATAAGGCATTCCTGGTTTCACCATAATAATATCGGCTCCTTCCTGAATGTCTAAAGCACATTCTCTTAATCCTTCCTCAGCATTTGCTGGATCCATTTGATAGGTTTTTTTATCGCCAAACCCTGGAGCAGAATCTAAGGCATCACGGAAAGGTCCGTAGAAACAAGAAGCATATTTTACAGAATACGCCATGATTCCTACATTAGGGAATTCATTTTCTTCAAGTATCTCTCGGATAAAACCTATTCTACCGTCCATCATGTCTGAAGGAGCTACCATATCGGCACCTGCTTGAGCATGAGAAAGTGCCATTTCACCAAGAATTTCTACACTTATATCATTCACAATTTCACCATCCTCTACAATACCATCGTGGCCATTAGAAGAGTAAGGATCCAATGCTACATCCGTCATCACATACATATCTGGATGGAATTTTTTAATCGCACGAATAGCTCTTTGCATTAAGCCGTCGGGATTTAAAGATTCTGTTCCTGTATTGTCTTTAAGTTCATCTGGAACTTTAGCAAACAACAAAACACTACGCAAACCTAATTCGTAACACTCTTTTACTTCTAGTAGTAAAAGGTCTAAGCTAAACCGAAAATATCCAGGCATAGAAGAAATCTCTTCCTTGCAATTTTCTCCTTCCATAAAAAATAAAGGAACGATAAAGTCGCTTGCTAGAATTTGATTTTCTTGCACTAAAGAACGAATAGCTGCAGATTTTCGCAGTCTTCGTGGACGAGTATATGGATGTACAATCATGAGAATGAATTTGCTTGCAAAAATACGTTGAATTACTGAATGTGCTCGTTTTATGAGCCTGATTTAACTTAGCGCCATCGCTTTTTGTTTGAGTTCCCCTTTTTCTAAAAGTTCAATGACCCTAGAACAAGCTTTGTGAAAATCACGCACAAGGTCTTCAACCAAAAACACACGCTTGCCATTAAGAAGGTCTAAATGAGTATTTGTACTCTCTTTTTGAGAGCTGAACATGATAAATGCACCAGTACTACACATATGACTAAGATTACAACGGAGCTGCTTATAAAGCCAGTCGTTCGTTGTTAAGTCTTGGTATTCCTGAGGGAATAGTTGGGCTATAGCCAAATGAAATCTTTTTTTAGACTGCGCTTTTACCGCGATTGGTTTTTTGTCCATAAAGGCGCCTAGAGTTTCTATTCCTTGACTAACCAATAAAAAGGTAGGGAAAACAAAACCAGCCTCAAGGAGTTTTTCACTTTCGTTAAGGAGTCTATCTTGGATGAATTCTTCGTTTCTCATAGGAATAAAAAAAGCCTGCTATAAAAACAGGCTCTTGTGCTTAATAGATAAATTTTAATGGGGTAACATTAAAGAAAACCTACAATTGCTTATTGTTTTCTCAAACAACAAGCATTAAAAGTAGAACTATTAAAGTTATAAACCTAATAATTACCCATTTATAGCAACTACCTCAGTAACTAAAGTCGGCAACATTTTCTTTAAAATACTTTCAATTCCTTGCTTCAAGGTTACAGTTGAGGATGGGCATCCACTACAAGCTCCTTGAAGTAAAACCGATACTTTTCCTTCTTCGTAAGAGATAAATTTAATATTCCCACCATCAGATTCAACTGCTGGAGCAACATATTCTTCAAGTATATCAACTATACGAGTTTCAACCTCCCCTAGCTCTTCAGGCTTTACTTCTTCAAGAACTGTTTTTTCTACTTCAGAAGATTCAGTTTTTGATGAATTTTCTTCAGCCTCGTTAACTACTACGCCTCCTGCAGCAAGATATTCGCGAATAAATTCACGTATTTCTATTACTACATCTTCCCATTCCATCATTTCGTATTTCGTAAGCGAAACGAAGTTTTTAGCAATAAATACTTCTTTTATGAAAGGGAAATGGAATAGTTTTATGGCTAAAGGAGAGCTCATAGCCTCGTCAATATTCATAAATTCTACGCTGTCGCCTTGTATTATAGCTCTATTAGCTACAAATTTCATTACTTTTGGGTTGGGTGTAGATTCGGCATAAACCGTAGTTGCTACTTTATTCTCGCTCATCTTCCTTAATTTTCCACAAAATTACAAATAAGAACAGATATGGCATTAGTGAAATCGATAAAAGGTATAAGTCCGGTTTGGGGCGACAATTGTACGATTGTAGAAAACGCAACTATTATTGGCGACGTTATAATGGGGAGCTACTGCTCTGTATGGTTTAACGCCGTAGTTAGAGGAGATGTACATTTTATTAAAATCGGGAATAAAGTAAATATTCAAGATGGGGCAATTATACATTGTACCTATAAAAAATACGGAACTACTATTGGAAATAACGTTTCAATAGGACATAATGCTATGGTTCACGGGTGTACTATTCACGATAATGTACTTATTGGAATGGGGTCTATAGTAATGGACAACTGTGTAGTACACTCCAACAGTATAGTGGCAGCTGGTGCAGTAGTGTTAGAAAACACCGTTATAGAATCGGGCTGTATTTATGCAGGTGTACCGGCAAAAAAAGTAAAAGACCTAAATGAAGAACAAAGCGCTCGTTTAATTGAAGGTATTGCCAACAATTATGTGGAGTATAAAAGTTGGTTGGAAGAGTAGGGTGGTTAGCCAAAAAACAAAAGAGGGACTTGATTCTAAAAAGGAGTTTCAAGATTAACTTAGACTCTGTCGCATTAATATACCAAATATCGGTTATTTAGAGTTGATTTTAAATTATCTTCCCTATTCAATAACCACAGATGACCGAAATTAATAATTCTTCAAGCCGTTTAGTTTAAGCATCGATTTACACTCTCATATTGAGACATTGAAGAGCTAATGAAGATTAGAGCTGTTAAGGTTGCTCATTCTACTAATCAAAGATGGGTGTTTAAACATACACCTATGATTGAAGCAACTATGCATAAAAGAAAAAATAGAATATTAATCCGCCCAAAGGACAAGGCGGGAATTGAAGTGGTCAATATTATTAGAAAAAATCAAATAGTTGATTCTAAGAAATCCAATTTCAAAACATTCCTTTCATTAGTCGCATAATCACCAATTCAAATAGAATTTTTAGATGGTGGTCAAATTAATGCGACAGAACCCAGAACGACAGGCAAACAAGGCAAATTTTCATCCTGAAGCAACTCGAAGAAGGGAATTGCCAATTGAAAACATTTTCTAAAGCGGAAATTCCTTTTTAATTTGTACTACCCAAGTAGCCACTCTTTCGTCAGTTTGATCAAACTGATTGTCTTCGTCGATGGCTAAACCTAAAAAGGTACCTTCTTCTAATTCTGCTTTCGATTCGGTGTGCTCATAACCTTCGGTAGACCATTTACCTACAATAGTGCCTCCATTAGCTAAAACAACTTCGCCAATAATTCCAACACCATCAATAAAATAATCGCAGTATACGTACTGATCGCCCAAGCCAAAAAGAGCAACTTTTTTACCGGTAAAATCTACCTCTTTAAATTCCTCAAAAAAGGTATCCCAGTCGCTTTGAAGCTGACCGTCGTGCCAAGTGGAAAGCCCTAAGATAATTTTATCGTATTTTGAAAATTCTTCTATGGTAGCGTCGTACATATCAATAACATATACATTTTCCTTACTTATTTTCTCACGTATTTTAAGGGCTATATTTTCAGTATTCCCAGTGTCTGAACCGTAAAAGAGACCTATTTTTTCCATCTTTAGTTTTCTTAGCTGCAAAAGTACATATTGAATTTGACAAATCCTTAAATTCTATTAGAATAGCGAGAGATAAAATACATGTTTATTTTAGCGTCTATCCTATAGTAGTTTCGTAATTTTGCAGTATCATAAAGAACACATAAACAAAGAAATATGTATCCAGAACACATGGTGGCGCCAATGCGTCAGGATTTATCACAAGAAGGCTTTACTGAATTACGTACAGCAGAAGAGGTTCAGAACTTATTAGGAACTGAAAAAGGAACTGTATTAGTTGTAGTAAACTCTGTATGTGGTTGTGCAGCAGGAAATGCAAGACCAGGAGCAAAGGCTGCTGTGAAAAATGCAAAGAAACCAGATCATATCACCACAGTTTTTGCTGGGGTAGATAAAGAAGCGGTTGCGACGGCAAGAGAATTTATGATTCCTTTTCCTCCATCTTCTCCTTGTATCGCCTTATTTAAAGACGGTGAAGTAGTGCACATGTTAGAGAGGCACCATATTGAAGGTAGGGCTGCAGGTGCGATTGCTGAAAACTTAATGGCTGCTTTTGACGAGTTTTGTTAGATAACGTGAAGCGAGAGACGGAAGTTGGAAAACGTTGATCGAACGATAAAATATTTTGAAGCCCCGTCCTTTTGGATGGGGCTTTTTATTTTTGGTAAATGGGGAGTGATTGCGTAGCACCATTTACTATTTACCACGCACCATTTACCATAAAAAAACCTATCTTTGCTGCTCTCAAAAAAAGCCCCTTTAAGGTCTTGTAAATCTGTAGATTAGCAATTAGCGATGGAGTATAATTTTAGAAGTATAGAAGAGAAGTGGCGTAAGTATTGGGCGGAACAAAAAACGTTCAAGGCAGAAGCCAATTCAACCAAACCTAAGTACTATGTTTTAGACATGTTTCCTTACCCTTCTGGGGCGGGACTGCACGTTGGACATCCACTTGGCTATATTGCTTCTGATATCTACTCTCGTTATAAGCGATTAAAAGGCTTCAATGTATTGCACCCTATGGGATACGATGCGTTTGGATTACCTGCCGAGCAGTACGCAATTCAAACCGGACAACACCCAGCAATTACAACCAGCGAAAACATTTCTCGATATAGAGATCAATTAGACAAAATTGGTTTTTCTTTCGATTGGGACAGAGAGGTACGTACAAGCGAACCAAACTACTACAAATGGACGCAGTGGATTTTCAAGCAGATTTTTAATGCTTGGTATTGCACTGAAGAAGATAAAGCAAAATCGATCGACTCTTTAGTTGAGCGTTTTGCTGCAGAAGGAAACGCAACAGTAAAAGCCGTTTCGGATGAAGTAGCAGTATTTACAGCGGAGCAATGGAATACAAAATCTACTAGAGAACAAGAAGAAATTTTATTGGCATACCGATTAGCTTTCCGTTCGGAAACTATGGTAAACTGGTGTTCTGAACTGGGTACTGTTTTAGCTAACGACGAAATAAAAGACGGTCTTTCTGAGCGTGGTGGACACCCAGTTGTTCAAAAGAAAATGATGCAGTGGTCGATGCGTATTACGGCTTATGCACAGCGTATGATTGACGGCTTAGACAACCTTGATTGGACGGATGCCATTAAAGAACAACAGAGAAATTGGATTGGTCGCTCGGAAGGAGCTTCAGTTCGTTTTGAATTGGAAAGCGACGCTTTAGCTTCAGATGAAAGTCTAGAAATAGAGGTGTTTACTACGCGTCCGGATACGATTTTTGGAGTGTCATATATGACGCTAGCACCAGAACACGAATACGTTTCTCGTATTACTACAGACGAATACAAAGAAGCGATTACAACATATATTGACAAGACGAAAAAGCGTTCCGAACGCGATCGTATGTCGGACGTAAAAACCGTCTCTGGACAATTTACAGGTGCTTATGTAAAGCATCCATTTACAGGAGTTAAAATTCCAGTATGGATTGGCGATTACGTATTAGCGAGTTATGGAACAGGTGCTGTAATGGCCGTTCCTGCACACGACACTCGTGATTTTGCTTTTGCAAATCATTTCGACCTACCTATTATGCAAGTTATTACTGGGTGTAATCTTCCAGAAGAATCGCACGATGGAAAAGAAGGAACGCTTTTAAATTCTGATTTCTTAAACGGATTAGAAGTGAAGGATGCTACAGCAGCTATCATTGCTAAGATTGAAGATAAAGGAATTGGTAGAGGTAAAATTCAATACCGTTTACGCGATGCCATCTTCTCTCGCCAACGATACTGGGGAGAGCCATTCCCAATTTATTTTGAAGATGGAATGCCTAAAACAATGGAAGATAAAGATCTTCCTGTTACGCTTCCTGCAGTAGAAAAATACTTACCTACCAAAGACGGTGAGCCACCATTGGCGAGAGCCAAACATTGGGAAACTGCAGATGGAAATGCTATCGAAACGAATACGATGCCAGGATGGGCGGGTTCTTCGTGGTATTTCTTACGCTATATGGACGCTACTAACGATGGTGAGTTTGTTTCTAAAGAAGCACAGTCTTACTGGAGAAATGTGGATTTATACATCGGTGGTTCGGAACATGCAACAGGACACTTATTGTACTCGCGTTTTTGGATGAAATTCTTATTTGACATGGGCTTTGTTTCTGAGCAAGAGCCTTTCAAAAAGATGATTAACCAAGGGATGATTTTAGGTCGCTCTAACTTTGCTTACCGTATTAAGGATACCAACACTTTTGTTTCTTACGGAATCAAAAATCAACACGATACTACGCCAATTCACGTAGATGTGAATATGGTGGAGAACGATGTTTTGGATGTGGAAGCATTTAAAGGCTGGCGTGCTGATTTTGCCAATGCAGAATTCATCCTAGAAGAGGGAGAGTACAAGTGTGGAGCAGAAGTAGAGAAGATGTCGAAATCGAAGTTTAATGTAGTTAGCCCAGACTTGATTGTTGAGAAATACGGTGCCGATACACTTCGTATGTACGAAATGTTCTTAGGTCCTTTAGAGCAATTTAAGCCTTGGAATACCAACGGAATTTCGGGTGTAAACAACTTCTTACGTAAGCTGTGGCGTTTGTTCCACGATGCTGAAAATAACTTTGTTGTTGGCGATGCCGAACCTACAAAGGAAGAATTGAAAACATTACACAGAACGATTAAGAAAGTACAGGAAGATGTGGAAGCATTCTCTTTCAATACTTCTGTAAGTACGTTTATGGTTTGTGTAAACGAGCTTACCGCACAGCAATGTAATAAGCGTTCTATCCTCGAGCCTTTGGTGATTTTGATGTGTTCTTATGCACCTCATATTTCTGAAGAGCTTTGGGAGTTATTAGGACGTTCTGATGGAGTTACTTACCAAGACTTCCCAAAATTCGAAGCTTCTCATTTAGTGGAGAGCTCGCATACTTATCCAGTTTCCTTTAATGGGAAAATGCGTTTTAAAGTGGAATACGATTTAGATATGGATAGGGCAGAAATTGAAAAACAAATCTTGGCTCACGAAAAGTCAATTCACTACTTAGATGGTAAAGCCCCTAAAAAGGTGATTATCGTTCCTAAGAAGATTATCAATATTGTAGTCTAAAAATCCTATAAATATTATTTATTCTACAAATACAGGTCCTTTCCATTTTTATGGGAGGGACTTTTTTTGAACGAGAAATGGGTAAAACGGTAAACGTGAATAGTAAAGCCGTAAGTCGTGAACTTGAAACCAAATTCATCCTACTAGCGATCAGCTATTAAAACTTTTTCTTTCAAATAAGTCTTTCTATCAATAGATCGATTAAAGGTTGGGGTTTAATTATCAATTTTTAATTACTTATTGTTAATTGAATCCATCTCTAAACGAATTGGTGAATAGAAAACCTCCATCCTCCATTTATCTCGTGTAATTTCCGATATTTGCTTCATGAAAAAGAAAACCTCCTTTATAGATACACTTAGATTTCGACTGCGATTTGTAGTACTCGACGATCAGTCCTTAAAGGAGTTAAGTAGCACTAGCCTAAGTAGATTCCAAATACTTACACGCATGCTTACGGCATTATTACTCATTGCCACTCTTACCACTTTATCCATATCTTATACGCCCTTAAGAGAATTCATTCCTGGCTACGCTCCACCTTATCTTTCTAAAGACCTAGTACGTCTTACCTCAAAAACAGACTCTTTATTGGCTGATTTAAGAATTAAAGAGCAGAAACAATTAATGCTCGAAAGAATTTTAAAAGGTGAGTTTGTAGATGACTCAATGTTCTCGGACTCTGTTATAATAAGCACTATAAACAACGCTTCCTTAAACGCTTCACACAACGATTCTTTATTTAGAGAAGCCGTTGAAAGAGAAGACCGCTTTAATGTACTCACCGAAGAAACAGAAAAGCCAAGTAGGCTACAAAACATTGCTTTTTATGCGCCTATAAAAGGGATGATAAGCGATAAATTCGACATTCAAAAAGAACATTACGGAATTGATGTGGTAGCCCCAGAAAACGAAGCTATAAAAGCCAGTTTACCCGGCACGGTTATACTCTCTAGCTGGACTACAGAAACAGGGTATACCATAGGCATACAACACGAAAACGATTTGATTTCCTTTTACAAACACAATTCTGTGCTCTTAAAAAGAATTGGCGAAACAGTTTTAGCAGGCGATGTAATTGCCATTATTGGAAACTCTGGCGAGCTAAGTACAGGCCCACATTTACATTTCGAGCTTTGGCATAAAGGGAAGGCTATTAACCCAGAACACCATATTTTATTCTAATGTCTATAAAGTCTTTTTTTGGTAAAATACTTGCGAAACGCGATGTTTCCCAAACAAAAAAATGGAGTGCTAAGCCTGTGGAAACACAGCGTAAGGTTATGCTTCAGCTACTTAATACAGCTGCACATACTGCTTTTGGAAAAGACCATGGTTTTAGCAAAATAAACAATTACGAAGACTTTAAAAACCAAGTTCCCGTAAGAGACTACGAAGGCCTGAAACCCTACATTGAAAGAGTTAAAAATGGAGAAAAAGATGTCCTTTGGAAAGGCGGTCCTATGTATTTTGCCAAAACATCGGGCACCACATCTGGGGCAAAATTTATCCCGCTTACCAAAGAGTCTTTAGCTCATCAAATAAAGGCGGCAAAAAGCGCCCTTTTACACTATATAGTAGACTCTGGAAATCACCATTTTATAAATGGTAAAATGATTTTTTTACAAGGTTCTCCGGAGCTAGATATGAATCCTAAAGTACCTAATGGAAGGCTTTCGGGTATAGTAGCCAACTTTGTTCCTTCTTATTTACAAACCAACAGACTGCCTTCCTACAAAACCAATTGTATAAAAGATTGGGAGCAAAAAATAGAGGCTATTATAGAAGAAACACTCCCAGAAGACATGCGTCTTATTAGCGGAATTCCTTCTTGGGCACAAATGTATTTTGAACGTCTACAAGCGAAAACAGGAAAAACGATTTCTGAAATATTTCCCAATTTCTCGCTCTTTGTTTTTGGTGGAGTAAACTACGAACCGTATCGAAAGAAGTTTGAAGAAATGATTGGTAAAAAAGTAGACAGCTTGGAACTATATCCAGCCTCCGAAGGGTTTATTGCCTTTCAAGATAGGCAAGACGAAAAAGGTTTGTTACTCCTTTTAGACTACGGTATATTCTATGAGTTTATTCCTGCGGATGAGTTCAACGATGAAACTCCAACACGCATCTCTTTAGAAGAGGTTAAAATGGGTATTAACTATGTGCTAATATTAAATACAAACGCAGGATTGTGGGGCTATAATATTGGTGACACTGTGGCCTTTACCTCATTAAAACCCTACCGCATTATTGTAACTGGTAGAATTAAACACTTTACCTCTGCTTTTGGCGAACACGTAATAGCCAAAGAAGTAGAGGAGGCTATTCGTTTAGCCATGCAACAATGTACCGAAGTAGAGCTAAGCGAGTTTACGGTTGCACCCCAAACAGAACCAACTGAAGGCTTGCCCTATCACGAATGGCTTATAGAGTTTGCTACAGAAGCTAAGGATGTGGGCTTGTTTGCAAAGCTAGTAGACGACAATCTAAAAGCGCAGAACTCTTACTACAAAGATCTTGTTGAAGGGAAAGTTCTTAGGCAACTACAAATTACCAGTCTCCCTAAAAGTTCCTTTCATAATTATATGAAATCGCAGGGTAAACTAGGAGGACAGAATAAAATCCCTAGACTAGCGAACGATCGGAAGATTGCAGATTTTCTAGCTAAATCTTTGTAAAAAAACAAACCCCAAGCAATGCTTGAGGTTTAGGTCTTTCTATATATTTTAAAGCTTTTAAGCAAGCGACTTCGCGCACATACTTAAAGGACAAGATTTACAAGTCTTGTTTTTACGCAAATACTTTTCGCAGCACTCGCTCTTTACTTTTTTCGCCTTTTTGTCTTTGTTCTTACTCACCTTAACTATTGGAAATCAGGTTATACGGCAAAAATAAGCTTTTTATTTTTATTTAGATTAATTCTTAATAGATTTATTTAACTAATCCAAATTGTAAAAAATGATGCTGTATATGTTTGTTGTGTACACAATCCCATTGTACTTTATTAAGCTTCCCAAATACTGGATGATTAAGCGTTTCTTCTTCTATTCCTTTCCAGTAAGTATGGTAAGAGTTTAAGTAAAAAACGAGCTTACTTATTGCTTCTTGCATAGAAGAATACTTATAAGGAGAAGGGTCGATAGGTAAAAATTTAGCCACGAAGTTCTTGGGCAACAACTCCTTACTCATTAAAAATGCCAATGACTTGGGCAGGTATTTTTCTGGAGTTAAAATAAGGGTTTCTTGCTTTTTATTAGACATTTTATAAAGTACAATAAGGTGCTCTATCATTTGCTGCGCATCCATTCTACCCCACAAAGCAGTACTAGAAGAATTCAACAAACCTAAAGTCTCCTGCAGTTTTTCTTTATCATCTACCCAAGCATAAAACATTACCTTCTATTGTTTTTAAAATCGCTTTTTACATCAACCTCAATACGCTTATCTTGGTTTACCAGCTGCCAAGCAGTATGGAAAATGAGTTTAGAAATAGCAGCAATTTTTCCAAAGTGTATTTTTTCTACTGTATCGGTAGCCTTGTGGTAATCAGCATGAACACCGTTAAAGTAAAAAATAACTGGAATATTATTCTTTGCAAAATTATAATGATCCGAGCGGTAGTAAAAGCGATTTGGGTCTTCTGGATCGTTAAAAGTATAGTCTAATTCTAACTGTGTATAATAGGTGTTCGCGTCTTCAGAAATCTGATGCAATTCTGTGCTCAGTTTATCAGCGCCTATTAAATATACGTAGTCTGGATTTCCCTCATGGTTTTCATCCATCCTTCCTATCATGTCAATATTTAAATCGGCAATGGTATTTTCTAAAGGAAAAACAGGGTTTTCTGCATAGTAAGAAGAGCCTAATAATCCCATTTCTTCTCCTGCTACAGGCATAAACAAAATAGATCTGCGAGGTCCATTTCCGGCTGCTTTAGCTTTCGCAAAAGCTTCAGCTAATTCTAGTACTGCAACTGTTCCAGAACCATCGTCATCTGCTCCGTTATGTATAACGCCATCGTGAATACCTAGATGATCGTAATGTGCGGTAATAACCAATAGCTCTTCTTTTAAATCAGAACCTTCTAAATAACCCAATACGTTTTCTCCTTGCAATAGATTTTCTTTTACTTCTGTAGAAAAAGAACCCTTTACTTTATAAACAGGATACTTGCAGCGATTCACTTTTTTAAGTAATTTCTTAGCAGATATAACTAAGGTGTTTTTTAAATCTTCTGCATCTATAAAAGCAAAAGGAAGTTTAAACTTCGCTCCTTCAATAAACACATTTCTTTTCTCTTTGGTAAAATATGCGCTGTATCTCTTTAGTTTAGACTTCACGTTCTCGTCTACAAAAAACACGGCTTTTGCTCCGTGTTGATAGGCTTTTTCTAATTGATATTCCCAATCTATTGTTTCAATAGCGGCAATTTTAGATTTTTCTTTATCGCCTAATAAATCAATAGTAAATATCAATACAACCTTATCTTTAACATCTATAGTTCTATAATCCGAACAATCCATTTCATCTATACCAAAACCAATACATTGAATGGATTCAAATTCTAGCGCTGTAGAACCGTAAAAAGGAGAGGTATAATAATCTTCTAAAAAAGCTAATTCCTTATTTATAGTTAAGCTACTATTTTCTAAGGTCTGATTTAAAAGAGGGAATTCCTGGTAATAGGTTTCTCCATTATAAGGAGGAATACCAATCTTCTCAAAATGACGTGCTATATAGTCGGCCGCCAACTTTTGTCCTTTTTCTCCCGTTTCTCTTCCTTCTAAAGAATCGGTTGCTAATACATACAAATGCTCTTTTAAGTCTTCAACATTTATGGTATTCGCAAAATTAATTGCAATACTATCTTGTGCAAAAGAAGAAAGGCTAAGGGTTAAGTAAATACTTAATAGAAACTTTTTCATATTAACAACAAGCTATTTTATTTACTCTTTTTGCATGACGTCCACCTTCGAAATCTGTAGCTAAAAACAAGGCTGTAATTTCTTGAGCTTCTTCGTAAGAAATAAAACGTGCTGGCATGGTTAATACATTAGCGTCGTTATGAAGTCTAGCTAATTCTGCAATTTCTTTTTTCCAACACAAAGCCGAACGTACCGCTTGGTGTTTGTTTGCGCTCATATTAATACCGTTTCCGCTTCCGCAAAAAAGTATACCAAAATCTACACTTTTAGAACTTACAGCTTCTGCTACCTTATGTCCGTAATCTGGATAATCTACACTATCTTCTGTCATAGGACCTAAGTCTGTAACTTGAAAACCATTGTATTCTAAATAGCTTATTAAACGAGCTTTATAATCAACTCCAGCGTGATCTGAGGCAATAGCAATTTTCATAATGTATGTTTTAGAGTACAAATATAATACATATTTGTGCTGCTTTTACCTTATAAACATTCCTAAATAAAATTGTTAATAGCCGTCGTAAAGCACTCATTTACAAATACTACTTATTAACAGTTTTTTATTAGCATAATAAAGTACTCGTTAATCGTTTCTAAAAAGTTTGTATTGCTTTTTTAAATTAGTTTTTATAAGGCAACAATTAATTGATAAAGTCAAGTCAAGTTGTTTGTTTTTTATCACTAATAAATAAGTTTAGTTAATACAGATATGAACAAAAAAAACCTAAAATAATTATTAATTAACAAGTCACTTTTACGGTTATTAACAACTGTTAATTACTCAATTAATTTACTGATTTACAAAACTTTCTTGTGTTCATAAACACAAAAATAATGTGTAGTGTATTTTATAAATTCAATATCCTACAAGAGTGTAATTATTTTATACAAGCTATCAACAGCACATAATATATACATATATTTTCAATTTAAAAAAAAGGAGAATATTAAAAAATATACATACTATATATAAGGGTTGTTAAATTTGAATTGAGTTTTGTTAAATTTTATTTAAGTTTTGTAATTTTATAAATAAATAAGCTATTAAGAGTAGCTTTGTTTATCATTAAAAAAATTAACTATTTTAGTGCTCCCAAATTTTAAGAAAATGAAGAATTTATTTTTAGTGTTTATTGCCCTTTTATCTTTTAACTTTTCGAGTGTTTCTGAAGCTCAAACTTTAAAAGGTAAATTAAATATTCAGCGTCAAGCAAATAAGCAAGTTGATTTATACCGAACCGAAGGGAAGTATAAATACAAAATTGATAGTACGAAAGTATTGGCTGATGGATCCTTTTCTTTTGGGTACAAAACCCATCCAAAAGGATATTATAAAATAGCTTTAGGAAATGAAAATAATATTGTGGATGTTATTTTAAACCCAACAGAATCGGTTGTTAGCTTAGCTTTTGCTCAAGTTCGTTTAGAAAAAGGTTTAACAGTTTTACAGTCTAACGAAAATAAAGCCTATTGGGAATTTAAAAAGAAAGACTCCTCAATACAGAAAAAAATAAAGGCTTTAAAACAACAAAGAGGACAGTTTAGATCTCAGGGAAACGATGCGAAAGTAAACGAGATGACTAATGAGGTAAATAAATTAGAAAAGGAACTTTTTAGTTTTGTACAGATTGTAATAAATAAATATCCTTCTTCTTATTTTTCTGAAGCTAAGGTTGCTAGTTTAGCAAATAATCCAACAAATAAGGCTAAATACTTTGATGATTTAGATTTTACAAATGAAAATTTTATTAGATCTGATGTTTTTGCTACACGTTTTCAAGATTATATAATTAAGCATAGTGGTCATACCGAAGTAGGGTATTATAATGCAGTAGATGATATAATGAAAAAAGCAAAACAGAATGAAAAGGTTTTTGAATTTGCGCTTTATAATTTACTAGATGGTTTTTACGGTTCGGGATTAGAAGATGTAGCTACTTATATTATGGAAGAATATTTTTATGGGGAAGCTTGTGGAGATATTGAAATAAACGATTTACTTCGTCAGAAAGCAGATTTAATTAAGAATTTACAAATAGGAAGTATACCTCCAGATTTCACGATAAAAAGTAATTATGGAGAAGAAGTAAATCTTAAAAATACCTGTGCCAATAATAAATATACAATTATTATGTTTTGGGCAACACACTGTCCGCACTGTATGAGAGATCTTCCTGGATTCATTCCTGTTTACAATCAGTACAAACCAAAAGGTTTAGAAGTTATTGGAATTGCTTTAGATGTAAATCCTACAAAATGGAAAAAAGCAATTGTAGATGAAAATTTCAACTGGAAAAATGTTTCGCAGTTTGGAAACTATAAATCGCCCGTTTGTTTAGATTATAAAATTAATAAAACGCCATCGTGGTTTGTATTAGACCGCAACATGGAAATAGTTGCCAAACCAAAAGGAAAACAAGAAGTACTCAAGTTTCTTAAAGAAAACTTTTAGTAAAAAGTAAGCCTCGATTTATCGAGGCTTTTTTTATGAAGTTAGAAGATGAATAACATGATGTTTACTATTTAGTATATTCGCCAAAAATAACAACTATGAATAAAGGAGTGCAGTATATGCTTATTTCTTCATTTGCATTTTCACTAATGCATTTGTGTGTAAAAGCATTGCCACATATACCTGTATTTGAATTGGTTTTTTTTCGTTCTATTGTTTCTCTACTTATTAGTTTAATAAGTTTAAAAAAGAAAAATATTCCCGTATTCGGAAACAATAGAAAAGTTCTTTTAGCAAGAGGAATGTTTGGGGTAACAGCACTTACTTTATTTTTCATCACTTTGCAAAATATACCTCTTGCTGGTGCAGTCACCATACAATATCTATCTCCTATTTTTACCGCCTTTTTTGCTATTTGGATTTTAAAAGAAAAAATTAAAAACAGACAATGGTTCTTTTTTTCTCTTGCTTTTTTAGGAGTTTTAACCTTAAAAGGATTTGATATTTCAGGACAAATTTCTTTTAAATATGTAGGTATAGGATTGGTATCAGCTTGTTTTTCGGGATTAGCATACAATTGTATACGCTTACTTAGAACTACAGAAAACCCATTAGTAGTAGTTTTTTATTTTCCTTTAGTTGCCACACCTATAATGGCTGTTTTATCTTATTTTAATTGGATACAACCTCAGGGAACAGATTGGATATATTTACTCTTATTGGGTATAATTACACAAGTTGCTCAAATATATATGACCAAAGGAATTCAAAGTGATAGAGCAGGAAATATAATGACCTATAAATACATAGGTGTTTTATTTGCCTTTGGATATGGTTATTTGTTTTTTGGAGAAACTTATTCGTTCATGAGTATTTTTGGAATTTTCCTTTTACTTTCGGGCGTCTTATTAAATGTAGTTTTTAAATACAAAACGGTAGAATAGATGGAATCTAAAATAATCGACATAGCTAAAGAATGGCTTTCGGAATCTTACGATATAATTACACAAAAAGAAGTAGCATCCTTAATTTCTAATGGTGGTGAAGAGCTTATAGAGTCTTTTTACAAAGATTTAGATTTTGGTACTGGTGGAATGCGTGGTATTATGGGGGTAGGTACAAATAGAATTAATAAATATACTATTGGTAAAGCTACTCAAGGTTTAGCAAATACATTAATTGAAATGTATCCAGGCGAAGAAATTGGGGTTGCTATAGCTTATGATTGTAGAAATAAATCTGATTTTTTAGCACAAACAGCAGCTGAGGTTTTATCGGCTAACAATATAAAAGTTCATTTATTTGAGGCTTTAAGACCCACACCAGAACTTTCTTTTGCTGTTAGAGAACTCAATTGTAAAAGTGGAATTGTAATTACCGCTTCTCACAATCCAAAAGAATACAACGGTTATAAAGTTTATGGCGATGATGGTTGTCAAATTGTGAGCCCTTTTGATGTAGAATTAATAAGTAAGGTTAGAAGTTTATCTATAAACGAAGTAAATTTTAAAGCCAATAAAGAACTTATTAACTCTTTAGGTGAAGAAATGGACACCAAGTACATTAGTCGTTTAAAAACGCTTAGTTTATCTCCTGAAGCCATAAAAGAGCAAAGTCATTTACCTATTGTGTTTACGGGTATTCATGGTACAGGCTCTGTTATGGTTCCTAAAGCATTAAAAGTTTTTGGATTTACGAATGTATATACTGTAGCATCACAAGATATAATAGATGGAAATTTTCCAACGGTTAAATCGCCTAATCCAGAAGAACCAGCCGCATTAGAATTGGCGATTGCTTTAGCAAAGGAAAAAGGCGCAGAATTGGTGATGGGAACAGATCCTGATGCAGATAGGGTAGGAATTGCAATTCCTAATAAATCGGGGGAATTTGTATTATTAAACGGAAACCAAACAGGCTCTTTATTAGTTAACTACTTACTAATCCGGTGGAAAGAATTAGGTAAAATAACGGGTAAAGAGTTTATAGCCAAAACTATAGTTACTACCAATTTAATGGATGTAATAGCAATAGCCAATGGGGTAAAAGTTTACAACACCCTAACTGGATTCAAACATATTGGCGCTATTATAAGAGCCCTAGAGGGTAAAGAAAAGTTTATTGGTGGCGGAGAAGAAAGCTACGGTTATTTAGCAGGCGACTTCGTAAGAGATAAAGATGCGGTGATGTCTTGTGCTTTAATTGCCGAAATGGTTGCTTGGGCTAAAAGCAATCGTAAAAACCTCTTCGACTTAATGCAAGAGATGTATATGGAACACGGTTTTTATTTAGAAGACCTTATTTCCATTACCAAAAAAGGAAGACATGGAGCTGCGGAAATTGCCACCATGTTAGATAATTTAAGATCAAACCCACCTAAATCAATTGTAGGAGAAGAGGTTATAGCAATTATTGATTATTTAGAGACAAAGAAAACAGGCTTACCAGAATCGAATGTATTACAGTTTATTACCGCTAAGGGAACTAAGCTTACTGCCCGACCTTCTGGCACAGAACCAAAGATAAAATTCTACTTTTCGGTTAATGAAAAATTGAGTTCTAAAACAGATTATGAGCTTATTAAGTCTAAATTGGAGAAAAAGATAGAGTCTATCCAAGTAGATTTAAGCTTAAACTAGTACTATTTGTGCTTAAAAAACTATATAAAAGTAAAAACAGGGTTTATACCCTGTTTTTTTGTGCTTAAATACCACAACACTAGTCATATAGGGCTGTGTAGCTGTTTTTACTTAATAACAATGAGGTGTTCATAAGTGTTGTCAAAACAACTCATAATCAATTAGTTAAAAAAATAAATTACTAGTGTAGACAAGGATTTCAGCCTAATTAGATAGATTAAAAAAGTAAATAAATGAAACTTTGAAATATAGGGTGCATGACATCCTTAATTTTGAAGACTACAATCTATCTTTCTATATTTGAGGGTATTAACTAAAACCTTAATTATTATGGCTAACGCTTTTAAAATGCTAGGAGATTTAATCTCAGGATTAACTGCTTTATTGATGTCTTTAGTAGGGCTTGGTATTACAGCACAAATCTTAGGAATTGGCTGGACAGGAATGGATGTAATTGGTTCAATTACTGGATTGGTAAGTAGATTTGCTGCTGCGGATCTTGCTGGACTAATAGCATTACTAGTTATTTTATCCTTTATGGGTAAAAAATAATTAACATAATTAAAGCCCTACATTTGTGGGGCTTTAATTATTTAATTTAAAATAGAATGGGAGAAAAGTTTAAAGATCAACTCAAGTATATAAAAAAATCTATTGGCTATGCAGTAGATGTTGCCGTACCTTTTTTATGTTTAGGTATTGTAGTTCAGTTAATGGTGGGCACGCCTTTGTTTGGGTGGAATCCAGTAGGTAATATTATTAAAGCCTCAAATCAATTAGGCGATAATAGTTTTATTGGCGTAATCACGCTTATAGTTTTGTATTCAGTTTTCAAGAAAAAGTAATCCCTTAACTTGAAATTTATATTAACCCTATCTACCGATGGGGTTTTATTTTTTTAGTCAACATTCAAGCAAGATATTTAGTAGTTTTACCCTCTAAACGTTAAAGCAATTATGTCTTATTGGAAAAATTATTGGAATAATACTGCGCTAGATAAATCACTGCTTAATCAGGTGCAAAGGAATTCTAATAAGAAAGACGATGGTCTTTTGTTGGTTGAAACACATCTTGTGGAATTATTAAATCTATCGAATAGCGATACGCTTTTAGACGTATGCTGTGGAAATGGACTTATAACAAATCGATTATCTAAACACTGTAACACCGTATTAGGAATAGACTTCTCTCCTCTTTTAATAGATATTGCCACACAAAACAACACTTATTCTAGCGTAGAGTATCTTGTAGGAGACGCAACAACAATTACAAAAAGAACCAATCATAAATTCGATAAAATAGTACTTAATTTTTCTTTTCAATACTTTAATTTTGAAGATGGCTTAAGGGTGGTTTCGGAAATGAAAAAGCTTTTAAAGCCAAATGGACTTATTTTACTTGGTGATATTCCAGACCAAAAACGCTTTTGGACGTATTACAATACGTTCCCAAAACGTTTTTTCTATTTCAAACAATGGCTTTTTAAACAACCTAAAATGGGGAAGTTTTGGTCGGCACAGGAAATGATGAAAATAGCAATGCAGAACAACTTAAAAGGAACTTTTTTGAAACAAAAAGAAAAATTACCACACGCGCACTATAGGTTTGACTTCTTATTAGAAAACAAATAAAACTCTATAGAACCAAAAAGCCTCATACTTTCGTACAAGGCTTTTAAGTGGTGCTACCAGGATTCGAACCAGGGACACATGGATTTTCAGTCCATTGCTCTACCAACTGAGCTATAGCACCATTATTGAGGATGCAAATATAGACACAAGGATTTTATCTATCAAAGAAAATGCTTATTAATTTACATTATTATTATTTTTGTAAAATAATTACGGATTATGGAACTCATTTTAGACGTTGGAAATACAAGAATTAAGTACGCTATATTTAGCGAAGCACACTTAATTAATAAAGGTTATTGTTCTGATAATGAATTAGAAGATATTCTAAATTCTATTGATGGACAGATAAAAACATGCCTTATTAGTTCGGTAAAACCGATAGCCAAAACACTGGATAATTTCTTAAATAAAAAGTCATTAGAGGTCTATTATTTGAGTTCGGAACTTAAAATGCCCTTTACAAATGATTACGAAACACCTAAAACGGTTGGTTCCGATCGTCTCGCTTTAGTTGCAGGAGGTCTTTTACTCTTTCCTAAAAAGGATGTTTTAATTATAGATATTGGTACTTGTATGACTTTCGATTTTATATCGAAAGAGGCTGTTTATCTAGGTGGAGCTATTTCCCCAGGCGTACAAATGCGTTTAAAAGCTCTTCATAATTTCACAGGAAAACTACCCTTAATAAAGCTAAAAGAACCTTTAGACCTAATCGGAAAGTCTACTAGCGAATCTATCTTATCGGGTGTAGTTAATGGTATGCGTATGGAGATAAACGGCATAATAGATGCCTATAAATTGCGTTATCCAGAAGTAAAGACAATCCTTACAGGAGGCGATATGGCTTTCTTTGATAAGAAATTAAAAAATAGCATCTTTGCCGAAGCAGATATCCTGTTTAAGGGGATGCATTTTATACTGGATCAGAACACCTATGAAAATAATTAAAAGTTTATTAGTAGCGCTTCTTTGCTTGCCCTTATTATCTGTGGCTCAGCAAAACACTATTTCACCTTATTCTTCTTTTGGAATAGGTGAGTTTCAAAGCCAAGGTTTTGCACTAAACACCGACTTAGGTGGTTTAGGTATAGCCTTGCGTTCTAATAATCAATTAAACTTATTAAACCCAGCTTCTATTAGCGCTTTAACTTTAACTTCTTTTGAGGTTGGGGTAAAAGGGTCTTCTTTGTTTTTGAAAGACGCGAACTTTGAACAAGAAGCGTTTAGCTCTACCATGGCTTATTTAAGTTTAGGTTTTCCTATTGCTAAAGGTTTAGGTGTAAGCACTGGATTGTTGCCGTATTCTTTTAAAGGATATCAGCTGTCTCAGAGCAGCGAGTGGGCTAACGAATTAGATACGCTGAACACCAACATTGATTACATAGGTTCTGGCGGATTAACTCGCGCCTATCTTAATGTGGGTGTCGAATTATTTAAAGGGCTTTCTGTTGGTGTTACTGCAAACATGATTTTTGGCACACTATCACAGCGAAGAGATTTGTGGTCTGATGAACCAAACTTCATCAACCGAAGAGATGAGAGCCTTTATAGGCTAAGGGATTATTCTTTTGATGCGGGTGTTCAGTACCAGGTTGACATTAGAGATAAGCAGCTAATTTTTGGAGCTACTTATAGTCCACAGACAAACTTGGCGGCTAGCAACAAAGGCGCTATTTATACCTACAATGTTGTAAACAACTTTGAGTATATAAGAGATACAGTATCTGTGGATGCAACAACTTCAAACGGTTTGATTTTGCCAATGGCATTTGGAGTCGGTGCGTCTTTAGGAAAAGAAAATAACTGGTTTGTTTCTGGAGAGTATGAATTTAAAGAATGGTCTCAGCTTAGCCTTTTTGGAACACCGAGTCCCGAGCTTCAAAACGCATCCCAAATAAAGGTTGGTGCTTGGATAATACCCAACAAGAAAGACGTTCATCGCTATTGGAAAAATATTCAATACAGAATGGGTGTAAACTATAATACAGGCTACTTAGCTATTGCAGAATTAAATAGCGATGCTGCACAAACAAGTATTAAGGACCTTAGCCTTAGTCTAGGCTTTGGATTGCCTTTAAAGCGCTCTAATACAATTGCCAATATTGGAGTTCAATTTGGAAAAAGAGGAACAGTAGAGAATAACTTAGTAGAGGAAAAATACATCAAATTCCACTTAGCCTTTACTTTTAACGACAAGTGGTTCACAAAACGTAAAATAGATTAACAAATACACGCTATGAGAGTGAAATTATTTTCATTGTTTACCCTAGTTGCAATGTCGTTTTCGGCCTTTGCACAAGACGAAGCTACCCTTTTAAAATACGGTACTGATAAAGATGCTTGCGAGCAAAACTTATCTATTTATACCGAATTTTACAAGCAGAAAAATTATGCAGATGCTTATAAATCATGGGTTTATTTATTTGATAACGCACCTAAGCGTACGAAGAATATTTACATTCACGGACCTAAGATTATTAAAGGATTAATTAAGACGGTTACCGAGGAAACTCGTAAGGCTGCTTTAGTAGACTCTTTAATGATGATTTACGATCAAAGAAATACATACTACCCAGGTAGCGAAGCGAGAGTTGTTGGCTATAAGGGAGCGGACATGTATAAGTATAAAAAAGGAACTACTGAAGGGATACAAGAAGCCTATTCTGTATTAGAAGAAGCTTTTAATTTAGGCGGTAACACGAGTTCGCCTAGAGTATTGAGTACTTATTTTGTAGCTTCTACCAAGTTGCTAAACGCAAAAGTTTTAACAATTGAAGATTTGTTGAACTTGTTTTCTGACCTTTCTTCTGTAATTTCTTATAAAGAAGCGAAGCTATCTCAAGACGTTTTTAATGCGAACGAAAAAGAAGCATTAACAAAAAAAGAAGCTAAGCAGCTAAAGAGAAATGAGGATGAAAAGGATAAACTATCTGACGTAAAAGATAATTTAGAAAAAGCTCTTGCTCCATACGCAACTTGCGAAAAGTTAGTTGAAATGTACACAAGAGACTTTGAAATAAACAAAGAAGATGTTACTTGGTTAAAGCGTTCTGCAAAATTATTGAACAAAAAAGAATGTACAGATGCAGATATTTTCTTCAGTATTTCTGAAGCACTTTACAATATCGACCCTTCTCCTTCTGCAGCTGCAAACATGGGAATTCGTTCTTTAAAACGCCAAGATTACACCAAAGCATTAGAGTTTTATAGTTATGCCTTAGACAACGAAGAAGACAACCTTAATAAAGCTCAATACGCCTACCGTTTAGCACAAACTTACGGAGCAATGAATAAGAATCATTCTGCAAAAAGTTACGCGTTAAAAGCAGCTTCTTACCGTTATGGTTGGGGTGAGCCTTATATTCTTATTGGAGATCTTTACGCTAAAACATCACGTAAGTGTGGAGAATTACAAACGGAATTCCTTAAAAGAGTTGGTTACTGGGCGGCAGTAGATAAATACGAATATGCTGTAAAAATAGATCCATCTGTAAAAGGAAAGGCAGCTGAAAGGATTGTAAAATACACTGCTCAAATGCCAAGTAAAACAGATATTTTCACCGAAGGTTTAATAGAAGTACTTACTTACAAAATTGACTGTTGGTATACTGAAACGGTAAATGTTAAAGTACCAGAATAAGTATTTTAGCTTTGCTAGAACAAATTCTATGAGACTTCATACACACGGCACATATAAAAGCATTGCAGCTCTACTAGGGCTTGCAGTGCTTTTTTCATGTCAAACAAACCCCGTAGAAATGGAGGCTCTTTCTAAGGAGTTAAATGAGCCAACGGTATCAACTACAGATATAGAGTGGTTTTACACCAAAAATGGAAAAGCTTCTTTTAAATTAAATTCTCCAGAAATGTTTCGTTTTGATGGAGAAGAAGCCTACCTTGAATTTCCTAAGGGCATAGAATTGGAATCGTATGAATCGGAAGGAGATAAAGACGCTTATTTAAGGTCTGACTATGCGATTCAGCATCTAAAGGATAATCTGATAGAGGCGAAAGGAAATGTGCTTTTACAAAATGTAAAAGGAGAAAAATTAGAAACAGAATACTTAATTTGGGACGAAGCAAAAGAGCTTATCTACACCGAAGAATTTGTAAAAATCACCAAGAACGGACAGGTAATAATGGGCGAAGGATTTGAGTCGGATATTTACTTTAGTGAATACACTCTTAAAAAAAGTAGAGGAATTATAAATTTAGATCATGCAGAATAAAGCACAAAAATTATTTATTGTACTATGGTTGTTGTTTGCTGTGTACGCTTTGTTAGACTCCTTATACCATATTTTCGTGTTAGACCAATTGAACAACGGATTAATGTATTTGGGGGCTTCGGCAATGGCTTACTTTATGCACCGCGTGCGAAAAAAACAATATTCTCAAGAAGATTAATTATAAATGGACCCCAGTAGTTTATCGATCATATTTATTTCTTTAGTGCTTTCTGCCTTTTTTTCAGGCATGGAAATAGCCTTTGTTGCGTCTAATAAGCTACATATTGAATTAATGAAAAAGAGGGGGGAGTTTAGCGCTCGTCTTTTATCTCCTTTATTAAAAAGTCCTTCTCGTTTTATTGCCACAATGTTGGTGGGTAATAATATTGCTTTGGTGATTTATGGAATAGAAATGGCCCTTCTTTTAGAGCCGATTTTAAGAAATATTACCGAGGTAAATAGTCTTGTATTATTAGCCCAAACCCTTATTTCTACTGCTATAGTCTTAGTTACTGCGGAGTTTATTCCTAAAGTTATTTTTGGATTAAATGCGAATAAGTTTCTCAGCCTTTTCGCAGTTCCCGCTTGGCTTTTTTATTATGGACTCTACTTTATTGTTTCTTTGGTTGTTGGGGTTTCTAATTTTATTCTTAGACATATAATGGGGGTAAAACAACAGGACCAAAAACCAGTTTTTGGTAGGGTAGATTTACAAAGGTATCTAGAAGAACAAACGGGTGGTGTAAAGGATGTAGGAGACCAAGATTCGGAGATACAAATTTTCCAAAATGCATTAGATTTTTCAAAAGTTAAGGCAAGAGAATGTATGGTTCCCAGAAACGAAATAGTAGCCTTGGAACTAAATGATACCATAGAAAATTTACGAGATAAATTTATTGAAACAGGTTTTTCTAAAATTGTAATTTACAGAGACAATATAGACAACGTTATAGGTTTTACCCATTCGTACGAGCTATTTAAGTTGCCTGCCAATATAAAATCGATCTTATTACCTATTGCTTTAATTCCCGAAACGATTACGGCAAACGATATTTTAAACATCTTTATTAAAGAGCGAAAAAGTATAGCTTTAGTAGTAGATGAATTTGGCGGCACTTCTGGTTTGCTTACCGTGGAGGATGTAATAGAAGAAATATTTGGAGAAATTGAAGACGAGCACGACACGATGGATATGGCCGAAGTTGAAATAGATGCCAATACATTTGTTTTTTCAGGTAGATTAGAAATTGATTTTTTGAATCAAAAATACCAGCTTAATCTTCCCGAGTCTGATGAGTACGAAACACTCAATGGCTTGATTGTTTTTTACTGTGAAAGCATTCCAGTAGTAAAAGATAAAATTGCAATCAAGGGGTATAATTTTGAAATTTTAGAGGTTAATAAGACCAGAATTGAAAAAGTACAATTATTCCGCAGCCTATAAAAGCGTATTTTTTTTAATAATTTGTATATTCGCTGACTTGACAAACGAAAAACACACTGATAATGATATCACTAGATAATTTAAGAAAGCGTTCTGGTCTCCTTATGGGAGGAATTGGAGTTGCTATGGGAGCATTTCTTTTAGGAGATTTAATGAGTTCTGGTAGTTCACTTTTAAATGGAGGACAAGGCGTAATAGGAGTAGTAAACGATGAGGTTATCGATTACCGCGATTTCGAAACAGAAGCACAAAATTTAGATCGTATATTTAATTCTCGTCAGGATCGCAATGTATTGAGAGATAATTTGTGGAACGACAAGGTGAACGATGTGATCATGAGCGAACAATACAGCGAATTAGGTTTAGCCATTAGTGCTGAAGAATTAGCTGGTTTGACTTTTGGTTATAAATCCGCTGAAATGTCTACTACTGCAAAACAATTTTTTGGAATTACCGGACAAGATGTTTCTGCAGCACAATTAGCTGGAGTTGTACAGCAAATTCACGATAACGATCCACAAAGATGGATGTATTTTGAAAATGTAATTCGCAAAGAACGTTTAGGTCAGAAGTATGTAAATTTAATCCGCCAAGGATTAAACGCGTCTAATATAGATGCAGATGTTTACTACAACGAACAAGCTACTCAAGCCAGTGGTCGTTACGTATTCAAAGCATTCGATACTAATATTGAAGTGAGCGATTCAGAGCTGTCTTCTTATTATGCTTCTCATCAAGAGGATTACCCACAAAGTGCAAGTCGCGAATTGAGTATCGCTATTTTTGATATTACGCCTACACAGGCTGATAAAAAGGCTACTAAAGCGCGTATTCTAGATTTAGTAGAAGATAAACTCGTTTATAATAAAACGGCAAAATCAAACGAAACAGTAAATGGTTTTAAAACCACCACAGACGCTGTTGCATTTGTAAATACTTATTCTGATGCTTCTTTTGATGCTTCTTTTTATGCTGAAGGGCAATTGTCTCCAGCTATAGAAACAGAAATGAGAACTGCTGAAGTAGGTTTTGTTTACGGACCTTACGAAGAAAATAATAGTTACAAAATTGCACGCTTAAATGCGCGTCGTAACGATTCGGTACAAGTAGCAATTATAGAAATTGCAATGGATGCTAGCGAAGAAACTGCAAATGAAATTTATGCGCAAGCAAGTGAAATGGCTGCTGCAATAGATGCTGCAAACTTCGAAGCTTTAGCTGATGAAAAGAACGTTGCTTTAATTGCAGCTACTGTGCAAGATGCGGATAGAACGATCTCTGGACTTGGAGAGGCTCGTAATCTAGTGTTTTGGACGTACAATGAAAATACTGAGCTAAACATGGTGAAGCTAGACGACCAAAACAGTCGTATTGTAGTGATGATGTTAACGAGCGTTTCTGCTAAAGGAACTCAAGCCTTAGAAGAGGTAAGTGTACAAGTAGAGATTGCAGTGAAAAAAGAGAAAAGTGGTGAAGCTTTAATAGCTGAATTTAACAGTCAACTTTCTTCTGCTAAAACAATTGATGATATAGCTACTGCAATGAGCTTAACAACGGAGCAGGTAAATACAATGGCTTTTTCTTCTAACGCTATTCCTGGTGGATTCGAACCAAATGTAGTGGGTGCTTTTTACGGAATGGAAAAAGGACAATTGTCTAGTCCAGTTTTAGGTAATAACGGTGTGTATGTAGTATATGCAGATGACTTCATCGCTTCTACAGCGCCAAAAGACTTAACAGCTTTAAAGAAGCAGCTAGAAGGTCAATTACAGCCAAGAGCTAACTTTGAAGCTACTAACGCTTTAAAAGCGCTTGCAGACATTGAAGATAACAGAGCTAAATTTTATTAGACTTTAGTTTTATAATACAAAAAGGCTGCTTCGAAAGAAGCAGCCTTTTTTTGTTTAATAGAAGTCAGAAGGAAGTAGGAGTTTTTGTATTAACTACAATTTTACATCCATTTACCACCTGATTGCCGGTAGGCAGGTTTACGATTCATGTCTTCCGATTTACTAATCTTCAAATTAATTTCCCCTCAGTATTTCCATTCCTTTTTGAACCGAAGGGTCTGTATGATTAAGAACCGTAAAGAAGCCAAGGTCATTCCATTTTTGCCTAGCGATACTCGTTTTAAGTCTTTTCACAATCCAAGTCTTAGAGCGGCTTATCTCAGCCTTATTTAAGGGGATGTCATTTTCCTCCGTTAGCTGGATGAATGATTTAAATAGATCTTCTGAAATGGTAAAGTTGTTGGCAAAATGCTCTGGTGTAGAGAATGAATTTAAAAACTCTGTATGCCTGTCTACATAATCGAAAACAAAACCACTAATAATATTGGCGGCTAAGACCTTAAAGAGCCAATCAGATCGTCCTGTAGTATCTAATGGCACAAAGTGGTCTGGAGCTATTCCACCACCACCATAAACAACCCTACCCTTGTCGGTGAAATACTTTAAAGAGTCGGCTATTTTAATGCTGTCTTGAGAGTAGAGTTCCCCATTTTCATATCTTTTTAGAGACTCTAAATGGTAGGCCTCTACATCTTTTGAATAGGCTTTTTGAATCGATCTTCCCGATGGAGTATAATAACGCGCTGTGGTAAGCCTGAACGCCGAACCATCGCTCATTTGGGTTTGCTCTTGTACCAATCCTTTTCCAAAAGTTCTTCTTCCTATTATGGCTGCTCTATCGTGGTCTTGTAAAGCACCTGCCACAATCTCGCTTGCCGAGGCCGAGCCTTCATCTACTAATACGACTAAGTCTTTTTGTAGAAAACCACCATATCGATTGGCTTTATATACTTTTTTAGATCTAGAATTCCCTTGTGTATAAACGATTTCACCATTAGACAAAAACTCGTTTACCATAGCTGTTGCAGCATGTAAATAACCACCAGGATTAGAGCGTAAGTCTAGCACTAATTTTTTCATGCCCTCAGCTTTTAAATTATCTAAGGCATTGGTAAACTCAGTATCAGTAGTTCCAGAAAATCGATTCACTTTTATATAGCCAATTTCAGCATCTAACATATAAGAAACATCTACACTAGTAATAGGTATTTTGTCGCGTATAATATTAAACTCAATGAGTTTCGAATGTTCAGGTCTTTTAATAAATAGCTTTACTTCGGTTCCCTTGTCTCCACGTAGATTTTTAACAACATCGGAATTTGTAAAACCTATGCCAGCAACATTAAGTGTGTCTACTTTTACAATGCGATCACCCGAACGAATTCCTGCACGCTCCGAAGGGCCTCCAGAAATAGGGCTTACCACTACAATGGTATCGTGTTGAATTTGAAACTCTACGCCTATGCCTTCAAAATTACCTTGCATGCCTTCGGTAATACCCTGTAAGTCATCTACGTGAATGTAGGTAGAGTGTGGGTCTAAACTTTCTAGAGTTTTGGTAATAATATCTTCTTGTAGACTGTCTAAATCTAGTTTGTCTACATAGTTATATTCTAAAAAACTCAACAACTCAACAAGTTTAGGAAACTCAGAAGAGGAGGAGCTCAATTGAATATATTCTGATGAATTGGATAGGAATTTGCCCAGATACATCCCTAGTGTAAAAATGAAAAGAATTAAAAAGGGTTTTTTAAGAATCGATTTATTAGTGCTCATTTTATAAATTCTCCAATGGGATGTGTACGATTTCTATACCTGCTTTTTCTAAAAAATCAATTCCTGAAGTATCTTTGTATTTATGGATAAATACAACACGTGTAATCCCCGACTGGTGTACAAGTTTACTACAATCTTTACAAGGCGATAAGGTTTGGTAGAGAGTCGCACCTTCGGTACTCTGAGTAGAACGTGCAACTTTAGAAATAGCGTTTGCCTCGGCATGAAGCACGTACCATTTTGTGTCTCCTGTATTTGTTTCGCATACATTTTCGAAACCAGAAGGTGTGCCATTATAGCCATCCGAAATAATCATTCGGTCTTTTACAATTAATGCTCCTACTTGTTTGCGTTCGCAATACGATAGGTTTGCCCACTCTAAAGACATCTTTAAATAAGCGATGTCGTATTTAAGTTGCTTGGTTTTGTTGTGACTAGTTTGAGGCATGAAATGTTTTCTATTAATTGCTAATGTACTAATAAGAAGTACAACTAGTAAGCATTTTCTTCTCCACTTATTGCATTAGAAACGGTTTGTAATACAATTCTAATATCTAAAATTAAAGACCAATTTTCTAAATAGAAGACATCAAATTTCACTCTATTATTAATGTCAGACTTAACTTTTATTTCTCCTCTATACCCTTTTATTTGAGCTAAACCTGTAATTCCGGGTTTCACAAAATGGCGCACCATATACTTGTTTACGCTCTTCGAGAACTCTTGTGTATGTTGCAGCATGTGTGGGCGAGGGCCTACAACACTCATGTTTCCAAGTAACACATTTATAAATTGAGGCAGTTCATCTATGCTTGTTTTCCGCATAAAAGCTCCCATTTTGGTAATTCTAGCATCTTCTTTGGTGGCTTGTATTTTATTTGCTTCTTCACTCGAGCGCATCGATCGGAACTTATAACAGCCAAAAGATATACCATTTAAGCCATCTCTTTTTTGTTTAAAAAATATAGGACCCTTAGACTCCCAACGAATTAGTAAAGCAATAATTGGTATTAACCAAGTAAGGAGGAATACAATTACTACAGCTGAAAACAGAAGATCAAATGATCGCTTCATAAAGCGTCTAAAAACATCGTCTAAGGGTTGTTTTCTAATAGATATTACTGGTAAGTAGTCGTAGTAGTGAACGGCTTCCATTTTTCTAAAAACCCCTTTGTAATCTGGGACTAATTTTAGAGTGATCAGGTTATTATCTGCGAAAATTTCAAATTCTTTAATCTGTTCTTTAGAAATGGAGTTCATAGATAGGTAAATCTCATCTATATTATTCTCCAAAGCAAAATTGAAGCTTTCAGTTATTTGTCCTAAAAAAGTACCTTCATTTTTAGCCGTATCAGAGAAGTATCCTTTTAATCGATAGCCTAATTCTAAACGGGAGTTGAAGTATTTTCGAAGCACAGAAACACTTTCATCTTCTCCAATAATAATTACATTTCTGTAGTTACCCCCCGCAATACGATATCCTTTTAGTAGAACTACAATACTTAGTTTAAAAACGACAATTAAAGAGTAAATTAAGAGTAATGTTACCAGTTGATCGTTTACAGCATCCCCTTCTTTAAAAATCCCGAAGTAGGTAAAATAGGCAAGGAAAAAAGTTGAAAACTGAGCTATTATTAAGTAGACAGCCTTTGAGGGTCGAGCATTTCTATAGATATTGTAAAATTGATTATTAAATGAAATCAACATCCAAGCCACATTAAAGAAAAGAATATATACCAAGTCGAGGTATAAATCAGAATTCATATAATACATTACCCCGTTAATAATCGACAGGTCGATTAGGGTCATTATTGGTTTTAATAAATTGGAATATCCTCTATGCACAATTTTGTTTATTATTATTAGTACAAGCTACAATTTAGATACTGGCTATTTCTTTAACCACTCTTTAATTACTAACAATACAAACTTAGTATTTCCAAGTAAATAGCGTTTCCACATTCTTTGTGGCTCTTGTAGTAGTCTGTAAAGCCATTCTAAGCCTGTGTTTTGCATCCATTTTGGAGCTCTTTTAACGAGTCCAGAAACTACATCGAAGCTACCACCAACGCCCATAACAAAGTTTACTTTTGCTAATATTTGCTTATGGTTGTAAAGAAAGTTTTCTTTTGTAGGAGAGCTTATTGCAACAAATAGAATTTGTGCACCACTATCTGCTATTTGTTGCGCAATGTCTTTTTCATCTTCCTTTGAAAAATACCCATTTCTGTATCCAGCAATAATATTGTTAGAGTATTGCTGACTATAATTTTGTACTACTTTTTTAAGAACATCTTGTTTAGCGCCTAAAAAGAAAATTTTATAGCCTTTATTATGCGCCATTTCAACTAGGTTCGACATTAAATCTATTCCAGCGACTCTTTCTTTTAGGGGGTTGCCCAGTACTTTGGAGGCCCATACTACAGCCTGACCATCTGCGTTAATTAAATCTGCTTCGTTTACAGACTGCATTAATTGCCTATCATCTTGCATGGCAACAATTTTCCCTGCATTTACAACTACATGGTGTAAATTTTGTTGAGATGCAATCCGCTTATCTATAATCTCTAGAGTTTCTTTCATAGAGAAATTATCGATAGTTGTATTGAGTATGTGTATTCTGTTTGACATGCAGTGGTAGGGAAATAAAAATTTACACAAAAGTAATAAAATGGCGATAGATTGTTTTACTATTTAACCTATTAATCATGTGCTGCTGGTTAATCAGCGAGTGCGGGACTTTATACTATTAAAACTTGAATGTAGAAAAAGGGCCCCGTAAAAGCTTAAAAATGTAATTCCAGCATTTCTAACTAATAAATTCTCTACTAGGCAGATGGCGGCTATAGAAACAAAAAAGAACATGCTCAAAAAATCTTTTGATTTTAAGGTGAAATATAAATTGAGGATTAAATAAAAACAAAATAAAATAAGGGAGATTAGCCCTCCCTCAATAGCGAAACCTAAAAATTGATTATGAGAATTATAGTTTTCTTTTGCGGCAGTATTCATTCCCATGCTAATATACTGATCCTTCAAAACCTCAGTTTCCATCGAAATTCCATGACCCATAAATGGATGTTTCTTAATTACTTGTATTGCTGCATCCCATCTAGCTAGTCTAGAATCCCCACTGCCTTTTCTGTTGTAATTAGTCCCAATTTGGTGCGTTAGCTCCCAAGTAGTTTCACTTTTTATATGCTGAAATAAGTAAGTGTTTTTAAAAAGATTAAAAAAGATTACGAGTACTACTACCATCAATGTAGCAGTACTAATTACTGTTAGTCTTCTATTTTTGAATTTCGATTGAAAATATCTACCAAAATAGATTATGATTAAAATAAGATATAGAGCTAGTATTATTCTTGAGTTTAAAAAAAACATAGAAAGGGATAGAATACCAACAAACAATGATTTCCAAACTTTAGAAACAAAAACACCTGTAAATAGCAAGATTACTAATGAAGTTAATATGTATAGACCTAAATAGGATGGGTGAATATCAATTGGATATGTGTAGTTAGCGCTTGTATGAAAGTAATTAAATAAATCATTATCAATAGTAAAAATGGGTTTTAGGCTATAGTATTTTAATAACACCAACACTATAAGTAAAACAGAGGAAAGAACTGCTCCAATGGTTAAGCCTTTTAAGCTAAAATTCTTTATTCGTAAAACATCCTTATTAGTTAAAAACACAAAAGAAATTGGAGTTAACATAAAGCTTAACCTTCTCTCTAAAGCAATTAATACATCGGCACTATTTTCAACTATAAAAATGCTCCATAGAAACGGAATCATTAATATTATTGTTGAATATAAGACTGTAGAAAAGTTCGATTTTTGAAAATTTAATTTTTTTGAAAAAACGAGTAACGCTACTACAATATAGAATAAAGCTAAAACATAATTATTTATTCCATTTGCAAACGGTAGTGCAAATGCAAATGTAAACGATATGTACGGCAGACCATTATTTCTTAAGAACAACATTTTTCTTTATATACATTAAACTAAATAATAATCCTATAAAAACTGCAGACATACCAGAGCTAAAAACATGACCTGCAATGGTAGAAATGCCTAATAATATAATCAACATTAAAAACACAAATTTGGTGTAATTATACTTTTCAAATTTCGAAATTTTCCAGGATTGTACTCCTAAATATCCAAGTGAAAAAACAAATAATAAGAACCCAATATATCCGTAGGTAAAAAAGATATCTGCGATATCAATTTCTATAATTTTAGCATTGTTTAATATTTCATACTTGGTTTGACCTACGCCAAGAAATTTCTCTAAAAGATTATACTTTTCCAAATATACTTTGTATGCATCTGCAAAAAAGAAATTCCGGTGAGAAAATATAAAGGTCAAAGCATCTAATTTCGCCCAATAATAAGTTAAACGATCGAATACGGATGATTGTTTTAAAGCCCACCAAGTTCCAGAGAATACAAACGGAATAGAGACTAATAGTGTAAGTCCTAATTTTTTCAATTTAGTCAAGTCAGTTTTTATTGTTGGGCGTTCGAGCGGTATTAGAATGAGTAGTAAAAGCATTCCTAAAATCGCGGTTTTAGAGCTAATACTTAAACCAACAAACAGGCTAAAAAGCATGAAAGCGTAAAACTTCCAGCGCTCTTTATTTAAAAAGATCGTATACGCCAATATTGATGTTAGGATAATTAACATGGCAGAGGTTTCGTTTCCGGCAAAAAAGAAACCTTTACTTCCAATATCTCCAGCTTTGTACATAGGATAGCCTAAACCAATATACTTGATTAATATATTGACAACTAAAACGATATAAGAAAACCAGACTAATTTAAAGAGCTGCTTGAGCTCAAGAGGATCTTGACGAGTTATAAAATCTTTAAAAAAGAAGAAACAGAATAGTGGAGTTAAATACTTACTCACTTTAACAATATCACTAAACAAAAAGCTAGCATCTAATTGTGTAAACATCTGATAGAAGCTAGGTAGAAGCATCAACAAAAACATTAAACACGATGTAAGCAATAACTTAAAATTGAATATAAAGAATCGAAAAAACAAGACCCCAATAATGAGTAGTTTAAATAATTGTCCAATTGTTATCGGAAGTATAATCTCATTTCCAAGCATTACACCATTAATCATGTCGATGGGCAGCAATGCGAACATCAACAAGACTATTAAACTATCTAACTTTTGTAGCTTATCCATTGTTTAAAGATACTGTTTTAAGAGTTCCATTTCTTTTCTGATCGTGGTAGAGATGTCAATCACTTCCATCGATTTTCTACCCTTAACAACAACTTCCTCAAAGCGGCTTTTATTGTTTGTGATAGCAACTATTTTAGCAGCTATTTTTTTAGCAGAATTTCCTAAGACTCCATTTACAGCATCGTGAATAAATTCTTGTTTAGAAGAATTATCTGTAGTAACCACCAGCAATCCAGAAGCTGCGGCCTCCATCATGGTTACTCCCTGAGAATCCATTCGGGTTGTGGAAATAAATGCCCCGTAGTTTAAAAAAAGCGCCTTCATTTCTGATCTCTCTAGGAATCTAGATATAATTTGGACTCGATTTTCTAGTTTTTTAGAAGCGATCAATTTTTGATATTGTTCCTTATAAATCCCTTCCCCATAAATATCAAGCGTATATTTTTCGGGCAAATTCTCTAATACCTCAATGGTCTTCTCTATATCGTATACCTTTTTTGAAAGCGAACGAATCGTTAAGATTTTAAATCGATTCTCTGTTAGATTATGGAATTCAAAAAACGAAGTATCAATTCCATTTGGAATAATTTTATAATCGTCTATGGTTAATTTCAAATTGCGCTCCGTCTCTTCTTTCATCCATAAAGAAGGAAAAACAAATGGGTAAGTTCTTTTTTGAATTCTGAAAAACTGCTTCATCTTTGGAATCACAAAACAGTCTTTTTTAATCCATATCAGAACATCTGAAATTCTATAATTGAACTCGTACCATCGGGCTGTGTACTTCTGTACCTCACTCCCGTGAACATACATCAACGATGGTAAATTATGCTTCATTATATGTTTGTAAATTGGCCAGCCATCATCTTTACTAAAAGGGTGTATATTTAATAAATGTAAATATATAACGGCTTGTTCATCCAATTGATTAACAATTTCTGCGCTAGTCATCAACTGTACTTTTACACCCTGATAGGTATAAGAATCATTCATTTTAGAAGCCACATAAACCCTCACATCAATGTTTAGTTGCAGCATCTCAAGGCACCTCATATGAACGAACATATGATTATACGGCTTGTTTTCGCTAGGATACCTAGAAGTGATTACAACTATTTTCACCCCTTAGACTTTTGAATTAAGAATAAGGTCAGTTTAGGAGAGATAAGCAAGGACAATTTTTGAATCGAGCCGAGTTTCTCAGCTTTTAATATAGTCCATCTATACTTCCTATGTAAGGCTTTTAATCGTTTCGAAACCTCTTGTTTGTGTTCCTTTGAATCGTAATTTGCAAGTAATTTCTGTAAGCCTATAAAACCATAGAAAAAGCTTTTCTCAATTTGAGTATTCTGCTTTGTACTTTCATATAAAGCCTCCAAATCAAAACACAATTCCATAGCATCATCAATAGAACTTCTGCTCACTTTTGATGTCATTATCGAACCTTCTCGGATGATATAATTGTAAAAAGGACTACTTGTGTTTTGCACTCTACTAGCTTTATACATCACCTCTAAGGTAAAGCAAATGTCTTCGTATTTTCGTTCTTTAAAAAGAATGTTATTCTCTTGCAGTAAAGATCGCTTATAGAGTTTATTCCAGACTACAATGGGTAGAATCTGAATTTGCTCCATATAATCGACACCATCGTATATCTTATCGTTTAAGTCGTTAAACTTTTTCGGTAATCTATTTATTTCTACACCATCCTTTATCACTCTATACGGAGTGTCTATAACATCTAAGTTGTTTTCTGAAGCCAAGGCACACAATTGCTCTAAGGCGCTTTCGTCAGATATAAAATCATCGCTGTCTATAAACAATATATACTCCCCATGGCAATGAGAAATCCCTACATTCCTAGCCCCACCGAGTCCTTTATTTTTCTCGTTGATAATACAACGAACCCTCGAGTCTTGCGCTTGATATTTTTGAATGATTTGCTGACTATTATCTGGCGAACAATCATCTACAATAATCATTTCCCAATCAATAAATGACTGTGAAATGACAGAATTAAAACAACGTTCTAAATATTCCTCCACATTGTACACCGGAACAACGATAGATAAAAAGGGTGCTTTAGTTGTCATCATTCATTTTGTGATAAAGTTCAAGAGATTCTTCAATTGTATTCGCAAAGTACGAGCCCTCAACTTCATTTAACCATGTATCGTAAAACCTTTTGTTTTTACCGTAACTGTTGTCTACTATAATGGAGGGTATTCCTAATAACAAACAGAGTATATGACCGTGTAATCTTGTAGAAATAACAAATTTATACTGAGAGACTAAATCTATTCCCATTTGGATATATCCTTTTTCTGTTCTCAAGGGAAATAACCCAAAAACACTATCCTTTTTTACCGCTTTAAAGAAGCTTTTCGAGAGCTGATTGTTTACTTTCTCGTAATACTTTGCAATACTTTCATTTAAAGTAGGCTCAAAAGTAGTCCAATCAGAAACAGAATAATCACTACTCAGCTCAATCTCATCTGAATCTCCAATCTCAAAATCTCTTCGCTTCATAATCAGAAGATCTTTAGTCGCTTGTTTAGATTTTTGATGATGAGAACAGAAAGCCATATCTGGCACCATTATGATGTTACACTGCCCGAAATAGTTCTTCAAATATTCGAAAGAATATTGATCTCTGGCACAAATGGTAAGGTCGGGATGCTGATTAAAAACCTTTGCACTTTCTATCGCTTCAGATTTATTATCAAATTGCACCGATTGTGGCAAGATGATAATGCGTTTATTGGAATTTTCGAGTATTACCTTTTCTCTGAATTTTTGATGCATGGGATATAAATCCCCGAAGTTTCCACCACCGTGCAACAAAATTATATTCGATTTTATTTCACCTGAAAAATTAAAGGTAACGCTTGACTGTGTCTGACATTGAAAAGGTATTTCACTAAAAAAGTCTAACTCACCTTTATAAATAAGGTGATCACCGACATTTTTATGATTCGGGATGTCCAACAACACATAATCTCCAGTTATTAGGACAGACAGTTCTTTGAGAACCTTATTTTTCAAATGATTAACTGAACTTAATATCATGGAATAGTTTTTTAGAAATCCTGTAAACAGGTCGAATTTTTAGTACATTAAAGTAAGCTTTAGTTTGCAATAAAAATACAGGTTTTGTTTTTGCAAACATTCCGTTCATCAGATACGATGCAATAATTTTTGCCACTAAGGTTGCTACGGCAGCCCCTAAAGCTCCGTAAGCAGGTATTAACATGAAGTTCAAGGCTACATTTACTAAAGCTCCAGTACCTGTTCTGTAAAATGAATATTTTTCGAGTCGATTGATAACGAACCATGCACCACTTACAACTGCAGAAAAGACAATTATACAAGACCAAATATGTATGGTCAAAACCTTTCCGGAAGTAATATACTCCACACCATATAAAGTCTCTATAAGCATATCTGAGAAGAAGGTGAAAAACAATGCAATACAAAGTGCAAATGCCGACAATACAGTCATTAATCGCATGGTCAGTATTTTAAAACCATTTGCGTTCTTCTCTTTCAGTTTAACTAATTCTGGATAAAAAGAATTTACAATGGCAGAGGGGATAAAGTACCACACTTCTGATAGTTTAGCTGCAACAGCATAATAACCTACTTCATCTGAACTCGTCAAATAGCCCAACATCACCTGATCTAGTTTGGTGTAAATAACATAAAATACGCTCGAAATAATCAATGGATAAGAGCTATTTAAAATTTGCTTTCCAATCTGTTTATTCCAATACTTCAAACTTATTCTGACATCTGTTTTTCTCTTAAAAAACCAGATAATTAGCAGTGAACAAACAAAAAACTCGACTACTGTAGCAAGTGCAAACCAAACAAGGCTGAGCTTAATGAATACAAATATAATTTTGATTAAACCAGCAATTAAAAACCCTATGTTCTTCGCTAAAACCACATATTTGGAATTGAGCTCTGCCATAAATAGAGTGAAGAACACGTCTGTAATCTGTAATAATATTTGCGTTCCTATAATTATAATAAGTATATGAGTGCTTATATCAGGGTTGTAGCAAATTGCCATGACCACAACAAGTAGATACACGACGAAAGACGCTAAACCTCTCATAATTAAAGAGGTCGATATTATTTGATTTCGCTTTTCCTTAGTAAGAGTGAGCTCCCTTATTAATACTTGCTCCATCCCTAAACTAGAGATGACTAGAAAAACGTAAACGAATGCAATGGAAAAGTTAAGTTCACCAAAAGCAACAGGACCTAAATATCTTGCAACCAAAACACTTACAAAGATACCATAGGCCATCCTGAATATTTTATCAAAAAATAGCCACGAAATATTCTTTACAAGCTTACTCTTAAAGAGGTTTAGAAACTGCACTTACTTTGTATTAATTGATTTAGCGAGTCTTACTTCAAAATTCCACAAAAATCTAACACGATTTTATCCGCAGATAGGTTTAGTGTTTTAAACTCATCGTGAGCTACTAAGAACACGATGATGTCGGCCTTCTCTGCCGCTTCTTTATAGTTGGTCAATTTAAATACGTTATGACTTTTTATATTCGGCTCAACAATAAAATACGAGTCGTTATTCGCATTTTGAAGAACCTTTTGTGCGATGTATTTTGCTGGAGACTCTCTTAAATCATCGATATTTGGTTTAAACGCTAAGCCCATTATAGCGATACTTGGCTTACGTCCTTCTTTTAATTGAAATTCCAATTTGGCGGTTTGCACTTTCTCGGCACACCAAAAAGATTTATAGTTATTGATCTCTCTTGCGGTTCCAATAATTTTTGACTCCATCGGATAATCCGAAACTATAAAGTAAGGATCAACTGCAATACAATGCCCACCTACACCACAACCAGGTTGTAGTATGTTTACTCTAGGATGTTTATTAGCTAATTCGATTAATTCCCAAACATTGATATCTGCTTTATCGCAGATTAAAGACAGTTCGTTTGCAAAAGCAATTTGTACATCTCTAGAAGAATTTTCTACCAACTTACACATCTCAGCAGTACGCGCATTGGTTTTGTGTAACTTCCCCTTTACGTGTTCTTTATAAAAAGCAATTGCTTTCTCAGTAGAAGCCTCATCTACACCACCAATAACTCTATCGTTATGTACCAACTCGTACATCACATTTCCGGGCAACACTCTTTCTGGACAATAAGCAATGAAAAGTTTACCCACTAAGTCTGGGCGCTCTTCATGAATCAAGCGCATCATCTTTTCTGTAGTTCCTACAGGCGAGGTTGATTCGATGATATATAAATCGCCTTCTTTTAATAAGGGTAGAATTCCACGAGTAGCCGCTTCAACAAAAGAAATGTCGGGTTCGTTCTTGGCTTTAAAAGGAGTAGGCACAACAATTAAATAAGTATTTGCCTGTACTGCAGTAGTTGAAGCTCTTAAAAAGCCTTTCTCAACCGCTGTGGCTACAGCCTTATCTAATGAAGGTTCTACAATATGTGTTTTACCTGCATTAATGGTATCAACTACAGAAGGGTTAATATCAACCCCATGTACTTGTACGCCTCCTTGAGCTATTAAGGCTGCTGTTGGCAAACCGATATAACCCAATCCTATCATTACTACTTCTGGCTGATTATTCATCTTTTAAATTTTGGATAAATTCCACAATTCTTTTACAAGCCAACCCGTCTCCATAAGGATTATGAAGAGTGCTCATGGCAGCATATCGATCAGTATCGTTTAATAAGCTTGTGGCTTCAGAAACGATTTTCGCTTTATTTGTTCCCACTAAAATTACAGTTCCGGCATCAACAGCCTCAGGCCTTTCGGTGGTATCGCGCATTACCAATACGGGTTTCCCCAAAGACGGAGCTTCTTCTTGCACTCCACCACTATCGGTAATAATTAATTTCGATTTATTCATTAACCATACAAAAGCGGGATAAGCTAAAGGGTCGATTAATTTGATATTCGCTTGATCGCCTAAAATCTCGTATACAGGTTTCTGTACATTTGGATTTAAGTGTACAGGATATATAATTTGAACATCAGGATGTGTTTCTGAAATTTCTCTGAGTGCCTCACAGATATTAATCATCCCTTGACCATGATTTTCGCGTCTATGACCCGTAACCAAAATCAACCTATTATCAGGCTCAACAATCGTTTTTAAGTGTTTAATCTCCTCAGATTCCAAAGTATCTACTCTCTCTACCGATTCTAATAAAGCATCGATAACAGTATTCCCAGTAATGAGAATATTCTTTTGATCGACATTTTCGTTCAATAAGTTTTGTGAAGAGGTTGTGGTAGGCGCAAAATGATAATCAGCCACAGAACCCGTAACACATCTGTTCATTTCCTCGGGGAAAGGAGCTCTTTTATTGAAGGTTCTTAAACCAGCCTCCACATGGCAAACCTTGGCACCAGAGTAAAAAGCAGCAATACTCGAAGACATTGTTGTAGTAGTGTCACCGTGAACATATACGAAGTCGGGTTTAAAATCTTCTAAGATCGGTTTTAACCCTGTAATTATATCCGCTGTTAAGCCGTATAGATTTTGGTTGGGCTTCATTAAATCTAAATCGTAATCGGGGGTAATATCGAAAAATGATAAAACCTGATCTAACATCTCTCTGTGTTGTGCGGTAACACAAACTCGAGTTTCAAAACTATCGTTCGCTAAAAAAGCCTTGACCAAAGGAGCCATCTTTATAGCTTCTGGGCGAGTTCCGAAAATTATTAGGTTCTTTTTCTTCAAAAGTATTTTCTTTCAGGGATAATCAATAGGTCTGCTCTAGCTTCTTATTTGTTAAAACACAAGTGATTAATTTTGTGTAGAAACCAAAGAATTACTTTCGTAAACCTTTTGCAAATATACTGAAATCTCGAATACTTTTGAAAACAAAAAAAGTCAGCTTTTAAGCTGACTTTCTTAGAGACTTACTAAGTCTTATTGTACCAGTAATCGTTTGGTGTAAACAGTATTACTTGTTTGTAGTTTAATTAAATAAGTCCCTACTGGATAGTCTTCAACTTTTAGAATTACCGAATTTTCACCTTTCTTATAGGCATTAGAGCCTAGGTTAAATAATAGGTCTCCAAGAATATTAAATACCTGAATTTCTACTTTTGATGTTTCGAAAAGTTCAAAGGTTAAAGCTGCTAAATGCGTAGCAGGATTTGGTAGTATCTCAAAGTCTATTTTACTAAACTCTAAAGGCGCCCTTTCTATTGTGGCTACTTGAATGCTATTTTGTTCGAACAAACCTGTTGAAGAATCCCAGTTTGTAATGAGAGAAATTTCTTCACCTTTTTCATTAGACCAGTATTTAAGTGTTAAAGCTTCATTCTTCAATAAACCATCTAGCTCTTTAGAATAGTCATCGTTTCCATAAACAGGAATTACAATGGCTTGATCTTTGTAAACAAAAGCACCAACTAATTGATTAGTGGTCGAATAAACAGCTACTTCATCTCCAAAATCTAATACGCTTTCTAATTGATACCCCTCTATAACCAACGACATGTTAGCTCCTGTATTTAGAGGTGTTTTATAATGCTGTAAATTGTTTTCTACAGCAGCCATTTCGAATCTATAAGACTGATTATTGGCTAAGTATTGCAATTGTTGTGCTGCAAGAACTTTAATCTGATAAGCTTGCCCTGCCATCATATTTCCAATACCGTTAAAGCCATATTCTGGCAAATATGCCATCCCGCTATTGTCTTTTACAATCACCAATTCTTCAATGTCTTCAAAAACAGCAATTACATCTGCGGGTTCGGTACGTAGGTAGGCGATTAAATTCCATCCATTTACCAAATCAATAGGGTTGTCTTCTGGGCTTAAATAATCACCTTCTATGGTAAGGATATTAGCGTTGCTTAATTTTACTTGATACCCTTGTCCAGGTAAAAGATCGCCAACACCATTAAAGTTATAACTTGGTAAATAGGCAAGGCCTATATTGTTTTTCACAATTATTACATCCTCTACAAAGGCAGAGAATAATTCTTCTGCATCCATTACTTCGGCTACCATATAAGTGGAGAAGAGGCTCCAACCAACAGTTAGTTCTAGTTCTTGCGCTCCAATTAGCGGTTGTGCGGTTAATGTTAAGATCGCAGAAATACCATTGGTAGTATATTGTTCCTGACTAGGCATGTTTTGGTCGTAATTTGCATCCATACTATAGGTATTATTAGTAGACGCATCCCATACCAACCATTGGAATTCTTGATTGGCATTAAACCCATCTTGAATTTCTGTAGTAGTATCGTCTCCTTGAGCTGGAATAACCGTTGTGCTTCCTTCCCAAATGGTATAACCTGCACAAACTAATTCTCCGTTTAATGGATAGAATACACCAATCCAATCTCCGTTTTGTATGTCTGCTCCATCTAGTTCTACAATCATATCTTCTGCTAAGACCAAAGTATGGTTTGCACCTGTATTTGGGCTTTCCCAGTTTGGCGTAGGATCTGTTCCATATTCACAGGACTCATCATCCCAATCGGCATACATATCGTAGTTTAATGCTTCTAGATCGGTACAACCACCACAAGCCATTTCGGTACAAGCCCAAATTCCGTTTGCGTTTGGATTAAATCCTGCTTGACAGAAGCAGGTATTACAGCCTTGTTCTAGCGTAGTTCCAAATTCGTAGAGTTCTCCATCTAACTCACAGCCATATTCTTGTGGTTCTATGATAATACAGTCTCCGTTTACACATTCGTAACCATCGGCACAATCAATTAAATTACAAGGGTCTTCTTCACAATCTGCATTTAAACTAAACACGCCAGAGAATGGGGCACCTCCAGAGTAAACTGCAGGGTAATAATTCTGTGTAATTGCCCAAGAAATTTCCGAATTTGCATAAGCTGCATCAGAGACTTCTATATTGTAACATCCGTCTACTAAGTCTAGTTCTACCGCTTCGAAGTCCCCGTCTTCCATAGTGTAAACACCAACTATATCTCCGTTGGTGTTTGTAATGGTCATTTCTGCTCCATTCCATCCATCACCCCAAGCATCATACATAATAAGTACGTAGTTAATTTGCTCTCCACAATTTTCTATTTCCTCACAAACCCATGTTGGTTGTTCTAGTGGGAAAACAGTCGCATCGCTAGCAGTACACACACAAGTTTCGCACCAATCATCGCCAGTTAAAACTTCGCCAACTGAATATGCATTCCCATTTTCAAAGCAATACTGAGAACCCCATATTGGTTCGTACAGAAAGGTAATTGGGTATTCGCAGGCAGCATTTTGATTTAGTTGAGATACATAGTAAGTAGCTTCTATTAAGGCTGCTGCATTACCTCCGCCAGATAATATATAAGAATTGGTAGTGCTTTCTCCAGTACCAATCCAATAGGCATTTTCGAATAAGGTTTCTATAGAAACGTAATCGTTTGCAGATTCTATATTAAATACAGGATAGTTTATGTTATTCGAGCTGTTGTTGTAAACAGTAATGTTTAGCTGTACTTGTCCGTTTTCATTGTACATAGTTTCTGTTGAAACCTCAATTTGGTCACAGAAATCTGTTGGTAAACATTCTCCTTCAGAGAAATCTACTCCTGCACATTCTGCTTCGCAATCGTTGCCATAGGTAATTCCGTTGGTTCCGCAAACGGGAGCCCAAAGGTCGTAGCAAATACAGTCGTTGGTGCATCCAATTTCGAAATCAACATAGTATGTCATGCTGTTATTTTCCCAATATTCATCACAAGAGATGTTTGTAGCTAACTCTTCACCAGACTCACTAGTTAAGGTCCAAAGAGCTAATTCACAACCCCCATAAGGAGATACTCCATCCATCATTACCTGATAATTACAATCCGCGGGCAAGCATAAAATGTCCGTTGACGATTCTGCATTGTTTGTGCCTGAAGCTATTACCACTCCATTTGCATCAATAATATTGTAAGTCAGCTCAGGGTACCAACTTTCATAGTAATCATTTCCAATAGACATGTCCATATACACTGTTTCGCAGTCTGAAGGCTCGCCACAATCTTCAATTTCTTCGCAAAGCCATTCTCCTCCTTCTAGTGGTGAGGTAGCCATACTAGGCATACAGAAACACATTTCACATTCTCCTTCCATCACATATCCAATAGGGTATATTTCTCCGTTGTCGGCAGCACATCCCACGATGTCTGTTTCAGGTAAGCATTCTCCATTTAGGCAGAAGAATCCAGGAGCACAATCAACTACAGAGCAGTCTCCACAATTTGCAATTTCTTCGCAGTACCAAGAAGGTGGATCTGGAGGGAACACAGCTGTTATACTAGGAGAACAAAAGCAAGTTTCACATTCACCTTGCATTGTTGAGCCAGCTGGGTAAGAAATTCCATTGTCATCGTAGCAATTTGTTTCAAGTTCAATACATTCTCCATTTTCACAACCAAAAAGACAGTCTATAAATTCGCATCCATCGCCACAATCAGCAATTTCGTAACAAGTCCACGATGGAGGCATTGGAGGGAAAATCGTAAGCATACTTGCTTCGCAAATACATGTTTCACATTCTCCTTCCATAAAGGCTCCAACAGGATAAAAATTTCCAGCATCGGAAGTACAGCCTAAAGTATCGGTAAGCGGAACACAGAACATTTGAGCTCCGCCGTCAAATCCCCATTCGTTAACTATAAAAGCTTGGCAAGTACATAGCTCCCCATTTACGGTTATGGTTTCGCCTAATTGTAAGGTTTCGCCGTAGTATATGCAAGTTTCTTGGTTAGGGTCTAATATGCAAGTGTCATCATCAATATTTGCTTCTGGATTGTAATTTACTGCTATTGGGTTAGTGCAACCCAAAACTTCTTCTTCGCAAGTTGGACAACATTGTCCATCTATATAAATAGGGTCGTCGCATGGAGGCATGGCACAATCTACAACCATACACATTATACCTCCATCTTCACAGGAGCAGAATGTACAGTCGTCTATATTCCAATTGCTTCCTTCGGTATAAAATATTCCGTTTGCATCGGTGCATCCTTCAGTGTTGTTAGTCCCTTGTGGGTCGAAAACAAAAGATATGTCTTGTGCACAGTTTCCAGTTCCACTTATTACCAGAGTTGCCTCAAAAGGATCTATAAAAGGAGCCATGCTTAAGCATGTATAATTAAAATACATGTCAACAACATCGCCAGTAGCCCAGCTTTCGAAAGTAAATTGGTCGGTACTCGCACAGGTGTTGGCTAAAATTACAGAAGCCAAAGTAGTAGAAAGGTCGTTTCCGGTATTTAGTACTTGTAAATGAAGCATCATTCCTGCAAAACCTGCAATGTACTCTTGTTGTATAATTTCAAACTCACCCATACAAGGGTTGGTAATGCCACATTCTCCATCGTAAGCGATGCTTACGTTTTCGCATTCTGCCTCACATGAGTTTCCGTAGGTTTGTCCATCCTCTCCACAAACAGGATCGTAAAGTGCTATGCACATACAGTCTGTATTGTCTAATACCAGTATTATGACTTCTTGAGAGCTTACAACCTGATTTGTCCAAGAGTTGATTTGGTTCACTACAATAACATTAAGCCCCACATCGCTTGCACTTGGAGTTCCGTTAATCGTTAGGATGAAGTTGCCTGTAAGTGAGTTTGCGTCCCAATCTGTATTAATTATTGTAGTAGCCCATTCTGGAGTTTCGCCAACAGTCCAATACGGACCGTCTGTTGCCGTACTGTTAGTCCCTAAAATTTGAGTATAAGTAAAGTTTCCCCCTACATTAGCAGGGAATGTTATACTTTGTTCTGCACATGAACCTTCGAATGCTATGTCTGCATTTTCGCATTCTGCTAAACAAAAATTCCCGTAGGTAATACCATCGGTACTACAAACAGGATCGTATTCTGCTGTACATATACAGTCGGCAGTGTTTTGGGCTTGTAATGTTCCAAAACTTAAAGAAAATAAGCAGATAAATAGAATGTAAAGATTTTTCATAGCCTAGTTTTTAATATCCTTTAAAGTAATCAATAATTATTCCAAAGAGCATGAAATAGAGAGCTTTAACAAATCTAAATTCATCGATATGGTTAAGTTAATTATTCTATAAAGTCGTTGTTTACAAAAGCAAAAGTACAGGTTTGACTACTCGAACGTCCAGCGGTAAATTCAGAATGCCATCGGTTTTCGTTGGTAAAATCGCCCGTAAAATAGAGTGTAGAATCGGATATGTTAGCCACAGAAACAGAATCGCTTTCAAGAATAATACAAGAACTTAGATTTTGCTCTTCTTCACTCCCCCAATAGGATGATTGATGAATAAGAACAGAGTCTTCTGGTAAAAGTTCAACGGTACTTACTTCGTAGTAATACGATTCTAAGTAATCGACCTTAATAGTGTGGTCGCTAAGGTTTAATAGGTACTTCTCACTGTAGTGATCTGTTTCGCAAGAGAATGATTGAAGTATGCAGAATCCGATAATAAATGTTGCTAGTTTTTTCATAATAATCTTATTTTCATGTTTTAACCTACCCACCCCTTGTTTCTTAAGCATGTCTTTTACAAAAACCTACATCTCTTTGGCGGAAGAAATTTCTGGATCGGTAAAAGCTCCATTTTCATAACAAAAGGCACAATAAGCATCGTTATGAGCTCCATCACTTTCTGTTGCTTGCTTAAACAGTTCGTGGTCTTTTGGAAGCATACAGCTTTGGCAAAATTTATCGAAATTCATAGGGTTTGTTTTGTCGAAGGTACAAAAAAAGCCTTCTATTGTTGAGAAGGCTTTAATTCTTGTTAGCAGTGTATGTTAAGAGGAGTTGCCCTTACCATTATAGGTTAAATACATAGTGAGTAAATATATGAGGCTTACTTTTCTTAACAAAAATGAAGAAACACAAATACGCATAAAACGGACTCTAGAATAGTGATGCAAATGTTTGAAATAAAAAAAGGAAGCGTTGGCTTCCTTTTTTTAAGAGTATTATATTTTAGAAATATAAGTTCAGCATTAGCGACCCCATTGTTCCACCAAGCGAAACATTAGAGTCTGCGTAATTTAAGCCATATGAGTATTCAGCACCAATACCCATTTTAGCTCTTACGAAGTACTCAACGCCAATAAACCCACTAGCGCCAGCGGCAAAGTCTGTAGAGCTTTCTCCAGCATCATCTTCGTTGCTAGACATTGATAAGCCTCCTTGATAGCCATAATAACCTTGTAGGTTACCAGTGCCTTTTCTAAATTCTTTACCAGCAGATAATCCAAGTCTAAATGGATTTGTAGAGTTTGAGTCTGAAGTAAAGTAAAGATCTGCACTAGCTCTCCATGCGGTCATATCGTCGGTAAATAGCTTACCAGATATACTCATTCCATCTGTAAAGTTCACTCCAGGAGCTTCTGCAGTTCCACTAATAAGGTTCCCTACATAGTTTAAGATTGGGTCAGCACTTGTTCCTACCGACCAATCACCAGATTTAGGCGTGTTGTCTTGTGCATTAGCAACGCTAAACGTTAAGGCTAAAGCGCATACAGTTGTAATTAGTTTTTTCATAATTAAAGAGATTTAGTTAGTAATTATTTACCTATCCCAATTTCAAAAAAAAATGTTTCAGCTGTACTTGTTGATTTTCATCTTGTTAACACTTGTTTGTTGAAAAGCATGAAAACCCCTTTGTTAGTCAATGCTTACGATATTGTTAGTAAGTACTTAGGTGTCAGTTATTAGGCGTATAATACTATAAAATACCTGTATTTTGTCTTCTTCTTTTTAGTATTTACACTTGGTAAACACCCTAAAGCAATGTGCCTACTCTAAAAAAAGAATGAATTAGACAATGGATGAAACAAAATATCCTTCCCGTATTGGGTAGGCTTAGTAAACTACCCGGTGAGTTTATCAAACTCTTTTATTGAAGACCTTGAAAAGGTTGGGAAGTTCTATGAAAAGCACAAAGACTAATAAAGTCTAAAACCAAAAGAAGCCTAGAAGAGGCTTAGCGTTATGCTACTAGACAGCTATAGAACATATAGTATTGAACTAGCACTTAGAAGGAGCGGATGGGGCGAACCATGTAAGTAGTATATTTATTTAATTGGGCGGTAAAACCTCCTGTAGGCTCAACAGCAAAATTAACTGCAATAGCATATCCATTATTTACCTGTGAAGATGACCAATACCATCCAGGTGTGAAATTATTAATTAGTGTGTTTTGAGAGTTTAAACCAATATTATTATACATTAATAATGACTCATCTCGAGATGGTAAATACCAATCATTATATGCAGTTGAGTCATAATCTAAACAAGATGATGCAGCAATTGATGCTTGTAAACAATTTTCAACAATACTTAATGTATTGCTAGAGCCTGCACCAACATAGGTGTCAACGGCGCCAATAATGTCTACTTCAAAGCAACCCCACGGAAATTTCCCTATATCTTCCTGAGCAGAAACTAAGCCATGCTCACCTGTGGAGTCTATATAAAAAACAATCCCTCCTTGATAAATCCCTCCAATCTGAATAACATCAGCATTATCTTCCTCACAAGAAGGAATAAAGAACAGAGGAACAATTAATAATAATATGTAGAGTAGGTTTTTCATAATTATGGGGATAAGAAGCATAAAGATATAAAAAAGGTGTGGGGAGTTAAAAAAGTTGGTATTATTTAGCTAAAGACCTCCATACAAACAAAAAACCTCCTCAGAATTGAGGAGGTTTAAAGTACCTTGGGCGGGAATCGAACCCGCACTTCCGAAGAAACTGGATTTTGAATCCAGCGCGTCTACCAATTCCGCCACCAAGGCTTAGTTAAAAGATTCTTTGATCTTTCTAAGCTTTTCTTTGCCGATTCCAGATTTCCAATATTTCTCTCGAACTCTGGCTTCGACTCTAGTAGTACAAACTTCAGAATAAATTAATTCAAAAGGCTTGTAAAATCGTGTAGTTCTTTCTCTACCGTCATTATGTCTCTTTATACGTTCGTCAATATTTTGTGTCATCCCTACATAAATGTAGTTGTGGAGTTTACTTGATATTGCATAAACATATATCATATTTTTATTTTAGCGCGCCTGCCTGTCGGCAGACAGGTCTACCAATTCCGCCACCAAGGCATTTATGGTCTATAAGACGTGGCAAAAGTAATAATAGTTTAACACCCTCAAAAGGTTTTTCATCTTTTAATCAATCCAATAAGTGGAGTGAGAGGTTTAGGGAGAAAAAATTCAATTTTTAACCTTAAATTTTTAATTAATTTTCTTAGATTTGCAGCCCTTAAAGAATGGCTAATCATTCTGTAATCAAAGCATTAGATAAAATGGCAGAAACAGTAAAGATATTTTCAGGTAGAGCAACAATGGTATTGGCAGAGGAAATTGCTAAGAATTATCGAGTTGACTTAGGGAATATCATTATTTCTGAATTTAGTGATGGTGAATTTATCCCATCTTTTGAAGAAACTGTTCGTGGTGCTAAGGTTTTTATTATTCAGTCTACCCCGCCTCCATCTGATAACTTAATGGAGTTATTGTTGATGATTGATGCTGCAAAACGCGCATCTGCAAAACAAATTGTTGCGGTAATGCCTTATTTCGGTATGGCTCGTCAGGATCGTAAAGACAAACCTAGAGTTCCAATTGGAGCAAAGTTGGTTGCCAACATGCTTACTGCAGCTGGTGCTACTCGTGTAATGACTTGCGATTTACATGCAGATCAAATTCAAGGTTTCCTTGAGGTTCCTGTAGATCATATGTATGCATCTTCAGTATTTATAGATCACATTAGAGGATTAAATTTAGAAAACTTAACCATCGCTTCTCCAGACATGGGAGGTTCTAAAAGAGCTCATGCCTATGCTAAGCACTTAGGATGCGAAATGGTTATCTGTTATAAACATCGCAAAAAAGCCAACGAAATTGGTGATATGCGTGTTATTGGTGAGGTAGAAGGTAGACACGTTGTATTGGTTGACGATATGGTGGATACTGCTGGAACACTTACCGCTGCTGCAGACATGATGCTTAAACATGGAGCATTGTCTGTAAGAGCCGTTTGCACACACCCTGTTCTTTCAGGTAAAGCATACGAACGTATTGAAAACTCGCAAATACTAGAGCTTATAGTGACCGATACTTTACCAAGTAAACCTAGTCCTAAAGTAAAAGTATTAAGTATAGCTCCAATGTTTGCCAACGTGATTAAAAACGTAGTAAATAACGAGTCTATTAGTAAAAACTTTATTAGTTAATTAATTACAAACCAAAAATCAAAACAAATGAAATCAGTATCTGTTAGCGCTGCAAAGCGTGTAGATTTGGGGAAAAAGGAAGCTAAATTATCTAGAGCTGCTGGAAACGTACCTTGCGTTATTTACGGAGGGAAAACAAACCAACACTTTACGGTAAAAGAGATTGCTTTAAACAACCTAGTTTATACACCGAACGTTTATTCGGTGGCGATTGATATTGAGGGTACTACTATTAATGCCCTTATCAAAGACGTCCAATTCCACCCAGTAACCGATAGAATTCTACACGTAGATTTCATCGAGCTTGTACCTGGTCAGGAAGTAAACACTAAAATCCCTGTTGTATTTAATGGAAATGCAATTGGTGTGATGAATGGTGGTAAATTACGTAAAACACTTCGTAAATTAAGTGTACGTGCTACTCCAGAAAACTTGCCAGATAACGTAACTCTTGAGATCTCTGAAATGAAGATTGGAGAGAAAATTTACGTTAGAGATGTAGAGGCTAAAAACTTCGATATTTTAACATCTGCAACTGCAGTAATCGTATCTGTTAAAACTGCTCGTGGTGTAGAAGAGGAAGAAGAAGAGGAGGCTGCTGCTGACGCTCCTGCTGCTGACGCTCCTGCTGCAGAATAAGTATGAAGAAATACCTAATTATAGGTTTAGGTAATATTGGCGCTGAGTATGTAAATACTCGACACAATATAGGCTTTAAGATATTGGACGCACTCGCTGGTGCGTCCAATATTTCTTTTGAGCCAAATCGTTATGCCGATACGGCAAAACTGAAAATTAAAGGGAGACCCGTTCTTTTGGTGAAACCTACCACTTATATGAATCTTAGTGGTAAAGCAGTAAGCTACTATATGCAATCCGAGAATATCGCTCCTGAAAACATCCTTGTTATTAGCGACGACATTGCACTCCCTTTTGGAGCTTTACGCATGCGTACAAAAGGGAGCGACGGTGGACACAATGGTCTCAAGCATATTATTCAAACACTCAAAAGTTCTCAGTTTACGCGTATTAAATTTGGCCTAGGTAGCGAGTTTTCTTCTGGCAAACAGGTTGATTACGTTCTTGGAGAATGGTCTTCGGAAGAAGAGGTGCAATTAAATGAACGTATAAATAGAGGTCTTGAAATGGTGAAGAGTTTTGTTTCTATAGGTGCCGGACAAACTATGACCCATTTTAACGGGAAGTAGATTCAGGTCTATTATATTTATCTCAATCAAACGAACACTCTTTAACAGAGTTTATTACGTTATGCTTATCTTTACCAAAATCCTTGTTTAGAGGATCTTACCTAGTTTGTTTTTATTCTGAGAATCACAGAAATGGTATGGATATTGATGGTGTGACATCAAAATAACACTAGAATTATATGAAAACTCTTTTTACTTCTTTTATTATACTCATAAGCTTTTCAATGTCTGCTCAAATGAGCGATTGTTGTATTAATCCGGACTGGATTGACCCTACAGCGATGTGTTCCTCGGATTGGGATCCCGTTGTAGGTTGTGATGGCGTAACTTACAGCAACGCTTGTGGAGCCGAGACATCTGGTGTAACAGCGTGGACTAATGGTGCTGGACAGGCAATAACGCTTGAATGGGATTGCGTAACAAGTATGCCTCTTTGTATTTCATGGTCTGGCATTGAGATTTATGAAACAGGCTTCTGGACAAATCCTAACGATCCTTGTGAAATGGGTGAGTGTGGTCCGAATGGTGAGTTTTATGGAATCGCAATTGATTGTGCACAATGGATGGGCGCACCTTGTGATGGTGAGTGGGTGCTAGAAGATGGAGAGTGTTGTGCTGCCTGTATTGAAACACCAGTCTCAGATTGTGAAAACATTACGATTACATTAACAAGTGGTTGGAATATGATAGGTTTTGCTTGTGATGAAAATACAGATGCAATAGCATCTTTTGCATCTATTCAGAATAAAATTATTATTGCCAAAGACGGTGTTGGTAATGCATACCTTCCAGACTGGGGCTTTAATGGTATTGGAGATCTACAAAGAGGGTATGGGTATTTAATAAAAGTATCTGAGGAAATTACAGAGTATAATATTTGTGAATAAAGCTACCCTGTTAACATAAGCCAAAAATCACTCCACAAATATATAGGTAAGTTTGATGGCGCAATAAAGGATTATCAAAATTCTAAATAGGAAAAATAGAACTCAATTTCAGTTGACTAATTAATATTCATTAAAAGGCTCTGAAGAAATTACAAATTTTAACGTTTGTAATTAACCGCATAAGTCATTAAGTTCATGAATTAAAAAAACATCATCAATATGTTATTGATGATGTTTTTTATTGATGATTATAATACTTAGTGATTAAGTGTATTTATTTCTCTCCACTTTAATTTATGGTCGTTGTAAATTTGAGCTTCAAAGTTCTTCGCTGGGTCAAATATTTTTTCTTTTGTAAGGGGTTGTATATTTTCTATAAGAGTATTGTTGACATTAAATACTTGGTAAAACATAGCGTTGAATTGTTTGTTAGGTTTGAATAATTTTTTCTTTTCAATCTCAATATACGCTTCAATTTCTATAAAATCGAGGTACCACACCTCATTAATTTTTCTGTAACTTCTATTTGACTTTACCTTTGGATCTTCTATCCCATAACCATATAAAAATAAAAGAGGTCTAATTTTGAGGGGGATTTTAATAAATGCTTCGTAGTTAATAGATGCAATAGCATAGGAGCCTCGCTCAATAAGTATTAAGCCAGAAAGCTCCATATGGAAAATGCGCTTTATACTCTTAAACAATATTGTGTGGTAACCTGGAGTTTCTTTTGGACTAAATCTATATTCAAACCGGTTAAAATTTAAGCTATCTAAGAAAATATCTTGCTCATTCGTGTTTGTTTTCCCTCTTTCTAAAATAAAGTCGGGGCTATTAAATTGTCCGCCTAAATCTATTGAGGTTTCCTCATAGAAGACCGCCATTTCTTCTTGGTTAATCTCATTTTTTTTGTGCAATATTAATTGGTGATCTATAGAATCATTTTTACTATGATGGTAGGAGTTAAAAAAGGATTCTTCATGAGATAGCTTTTCTTTATTAACCGTTATTTCATTACTAAAGTAAGCCTCAGTTACGTAAGAAGATTTAGGGAAATTAACAGGCATATTTTTTACAGCCAACTTTATATAATCTATTGGCTGTAATGGTGTTAACACTACCTCAGAAATAGTATAGTTAGAAGTTAACAGTCCTACACTTAAGCTTTGACTAATTGTATCTATAAGAATCTCTGTTTTTTCATATCCAATAAAACTAATCTCTAAGGTGTCCATTGTATGTTTTTCTGGAATAATAAATGAAAACTCACCACCACTATTTGCCACCGTGCCTTTAAACTTGTTTTTTAAATTAATTGAGGCAAAAGGTAGGCTGCCCTTACTTTCTGCATCATAAACAGCGCCTTTTATTGTCAGATGTACTTGCGCAGCACTGCTATACACAAAAAGAATCGAGTTAAAAAAAAATAATATTGTAGCGAGGCTACTAAGACGAATAGACTTTAAGGGGATCATTCATTTATAGGTTTACTCATAATTTATCTCAAAGTTAGTTTAAAGTCGTTTGTCGTCAAAAAGAGTAATTTATCTATATGTTTGGATGTTTTTTCTAATCAAAAATTAGACCATACATATTATTAATATAATATGTATGGTAAATTATCTGTCAGATTTTTATTAGAAAATTTCTAAAGAATTTTTGAATTGAAAGGTCACTAAATTATTGGTGCCTACCTACTCTACCGTAACACTTTTAGCAAGGTTACGAGGTTGATCTATATTACATCCTCGCATAACAGCGATATGATAAGAAATGAGTTGTAGTGGTATCGAAGTCACTAACGGACTCAATCGTTCATCTACATATGGAACTTCAATTACATGATCTGCAATCTTACTAATCACGGTGTCACCTTGTGTAACAACAGCAATAATTTTTCCTTCTCTAGCTTTAATTTCTTGAATATTACTGACCACCTTTTCGTAGTGCTCGGTTTTTGTAGCGACTACCACCGTTGGCATCTCCTCGTCTATCAAAGCAATAGGACCGTGTTTCATTTCTGCAGCAGGGTAACCCTCTGCGTGTATATAAGAGATTTCCTTTAGCTTAAGTGCACCCTCTAATGCAACAGGGAAATTAATTCCTCTACCTAGAAACAAGCAATTAGCAACGTCTTTATATACACTAGCAATGTATTTTGCTTGTGCATCCACTTTTAAAGTTTCAGCAACTTTGTCTGGCATTCCATCAAGCTCATTTATCAACTGGCGGAATTTAGACTCTGTAATAGTTCCCTTTTTCCTCGCCAATGTTAAGGCTATAAGTGTAAATATAGTTACTTGTGCAGTAAATGCTTTGGTAGAAGCTACACCTATTTCTGGACCTGCATGTGTATAAGCTCCAGCATGTGCTTCTCTTGCAATACTAGATCCTACTACGTTACATACCCCAAATATTGTAGCTCCTTTTTCCTTCGCTAATTTTATTGCCGAAAGCGTATCGGCAGTTTCACCAGATTGAGAAACGGCAATGACTATATCGCGCTCCGTAATAATAGGATTTCGGTATCTAAATTCCGAAGCGTATTCTACTTCAACAGGAATTCTTGCTAAGTCTTCAATTAGGTATTCTGCCACTAAACCAGCGTGCCATGAAGTACCACAAGCCACAATTATAATACGATCGGCGCTAAGGAATTTATTTTTAAACTCATTAAATCCACCTAATTGTATCGTACCTTCATTAACTAATAATCGACCTCTAAGCGTGTCGAAAATAGACTTAGGTTGCTCGTTAATTTCTTTTAACATAAAGTGATCGTAACCACCTTTTTCTATAGACTCTAATTCTATCTCTAACTCCTGTACGTAAGGAGTTTTTATTTCGTTAGTTATACTTTTTAACTCCATCCCATTAGACAGCGATAAAATAGCTAACTCTTCTTCTTCTAAATAAACAGCTTGTTTGGTGTACTCTATAAAAGGAGTGGCATCAGAGGCGATATAATATTCACCTTCGCCAATACCAATAACTAAAGGACTTCCTTTTTTAGCGACTACAATTTGATCGTGATTACCCTCTTCTATTACAGCAATTGCGTATGCTCCAACTACCTGATTTAAGGCAATTCTTACTGCTTCTGCAAGCGCTACTTTTTCGCTCAACAAAATATCCTCTATTAGGTTTACTAAAACCTCTGTATCTGTATCGCTCTTAAATGTAAAGCCACGTCCTTGTAAACGCTCTTTTATGGATGCGTAATTCTCTATAATACCATTGTGAATAATGGCAATGTTTTTTGATTGAGAATAATGTGGGTGTGAGTTTTCGTCGCTAGGAATTCCGTGGGTAGCCCAGCGGGTATGACCTATTCCAAGTGTAGCTTTAGGTGTTTCAGAAGGCATAATCCCTTCCATTTTAATCACCTTGCCTTGCTTCTTAAAGATCTCTATTCCATTACCGTTTAGAAGGGCAACTCCAGCACTGTCGTATCCACGATATTCTAATCGCTTTAAACCTTTTACTAATATTGGGTAAGCTTCTTTAGGGCCTATATATCCTACTATTCCACACATAATTAATTGGTTAGGGGGGTCTTATTAAATTGTAATATAAGTATTATTGTTTAGATACAAATAGCCTGAGGCTAATTGTATTTTCTGTTCCATTAGATAGTAGTACTCTTTCTGGATTTAAAACAGATGAGGGTACATACAAAGCCAATTTGTTTGTATAGCCTTCTGCAATAACTTTATGTATATAACGAGCTATGTTAAAAGTGTATGTCTGGTCTAGTACATTCGAATTACCATCAAAATAGCTAGCACCTTGAATGTTTTGATCTTCTGTTAAGACCTCTAATTTACCTTCGCTATTTACTGCTGCTAATCCTAGTTTACTTGGGATTGTGAAGACGCTGTCGTTCACAGAAAAGAAATAAGGAAATGTAAGCTCTGCTTTATGAATCACATAATTAGAGTCTTTTAAGCTCTCTAAGGACGGTAATGTAATATAGGTCCTTAATCCTGCACCACCTTGTACATAGGCTACATCAATATCGTCTTCTAACAGTAAGCTTTCAATGTTTGTTGACGAATAGTCGTGAGACCAACGTGTCATTTTATCGGCATTACTATTAATCTGAAAGTCGTAAGTCAACGAATCTGACTCGGTATTGTGGTAATACAAAGTTATTTTACTTTGTGTGTCAAGTAAATCTAATTCAAGTAGTAAGCCACCAGTATTTACTTGTTCGCAAGAAATATAAAGACCATTAAAAAACTCTTGAAAAGCTGTATTGTCTACAAAATTCTCTGGGTTTGCATCTAAAAAAGATTGTGCCAAATCGTTTGTAAGCGCTAAGCTTATCGTAGTATTTGTTTTAGGCTCTGCGTTATACGCAAGCGAAGCCAAATTAATATTGTCTATTTCAAAATTCTGACTCGAGTAAAAAGTAATGGTACTATCCTCTCCTAAGCTGTCTGTAGCAGAAGTTACAATTTGCTCTAACATTTCTTGAACGTTAATATTTAAGGTAGAAGTTGTGTCGCCATAGTAACTCTCTAATTTTAGAGTCAGAATCATTGAATCTGCAACAGCATCATCTCCAAAAACAACATCCGAAGAGGGTGTTCTAAATTCGGTGTAAATGGCAGCGTCGCTAACACCAAAGTCAGCTTCGTTTATAGAACCTAAAAAGGAAGTAGAGGTGTTTAAACTCGATAAAGAATCTTCTTTGTGAATACTTGCCTTAATTTCTAAGGTGTCGAAAGACAACATTATCATGTCGTCCAAGGCAATAAGTTGAGATCCTAGTTCATTCCAGTCCTTTTTACAGGCCGAAAATAGGGAGACTACAACTACAAGAGTTGAGATACGAAAAATGGACTTTAGCATAAATTAATCCTCAAATAAACTTTCATAAAATGGCTTGTATTGCTCTTTGTATTCGCTGTCAGCAAATTCTAAAGTTGGCAATTTCGCAGACTTAATCATTTTGTTCAAGTCAGCGTCAAGCTCCGAACTACCCTTAACAACGGCGTCAGAATATTTTATTGCAGTTTCAATAAGTTTCTTATTGTCTGCAGCATCAAATCCAGCAACATCCTCATCAGAGAATCCATCAAATTTCATTTTATCTGCAAGACCTTCATTTAAAGTACCTTCAAAAGAGTGGTCGTAGAAAGAGAATACAACTTTCGTTTTTTCGAAAATCGGATCATCGTGGTAGAACTTCTTTAAGTACATCGGTAAGAAACTTGCCATCCATCCATTACAGTGAATTACATCTGGAGACCAACCTAGTTTTTTTACAGATTCTATTACACCACGACAGAAGAATAAAGCTCTCTCGTCGTTGTCTTCATAGAATTTCTCTTTTTTGTCTACCGTAGTAAACTTGCGCTTAAAGTACTCATCGTTGTCTATAAAGTACACTTGCATTCTCGCTTGAGGAATAGAAGCTACCTTGATAATTAAAGGTTGATCGATATCGTTTACAATCAAATTCATCCCCGAAAGGCGAATTACTTCGTGTAATTGATGCCTTCTTTCGTTAATAGATCCAAAACGTGGCATAAACAAACGGACTTCAATTCCCGATTCGTTCATCGCTTGAGGTAAAAAGCGAGCTGTTTTAGAGAGATCGTTTGCAGGTAAATACGGAGTAATTTCCTGGGAAACGTATAATATTCTTTTCTTAGCCATAATGCTAGTTTCTTTAAACTTGAAATAAGAGGGCGAAAATACAAAATTTTCTGCACTTTATTAAGTTTTTACTTAGCTTTGACGCCACATTTTACTGAATATTAAGGCAAATGAGAATCGTTTCTACTTTAAAAGAGCTTGCTCAATTACTGAGTGAGTGCACAAAAAACAAAAGCTTGGGCTTAATACCTACCATGGGTGCGCTTCATACTGGGCATATAGCTTTGGTTAAAAAAGCCATCGATGAGAACGATTTATCTATTTGTTCCATTTTTGTGAACCCCACGCAGTTTAATAATCCATCGGATTTGGAAAAATACCCCAATCCTTTGGAAAAGGACTTATTACTACTTGAGCAAGCTGGTTGTGATTTTGTTTTTGCACCTACAAAAGAAGAGGTGTATCCAGAAGGCTACGTTTCTAAAGACTTTGTTTTTGGAACACTCGATAAGGGTATGGAAGGCGCAAATAGACCTGGGCATTTTAAGGGTGTTGCCATGGTAGTTTCAAGGTTGTTTGAGCTTATAAAACCTCAAAAAGCCTATTTTGGAGAAAAAGATTTTCAGCAGTTGGCTATTATTCAATCTATGGTAAAGCAGGCTCCATTCCCAGTAGAAATCGTGCCTTGTAGCATTGTTAGAGAAGCAAGTGGTTTGGCTATGAGTTCTAGAAATATGCGCTTAAATAAGCTTCAACTAACTGCAGCTCCGCGTGTTTACCAAAGATTATTCAAAGCGTCTAAAATGTGTTCCTCACATTCGATATTTGAAATTAAAACGTGGTTGAAAAATGAATTTAAAAATGATGTAGATTTGGATTTAGAATATTTTGAAATTTCCAATCCTACTACCTTACAAGCCACAACTAATTGGAGCGAGTGCGATAGACATATTGCTTGTATTGCGGTGTTTGCTGGAGAGATTCGTTTAATCGATAACATCATGTTGGAAATTAATTAAAATGAGTAATTTTGCCCCCATGAATATAGAAGTAGTAAAATCTAAAATTCACAGAGTAAAAATTACTCAAGCGGATTTGAATTATATCGGCAGTATCACCATTGATGAAGATTTAATGGACGCCTCGAATATTATTGAAGGCGAAAAGGTGCAAATTGTGAATATAAATAATGGCGAAAGACTAGAGACTTACGCTATTAAAGGCGCTAGAGGAAAAGGCGAAATTTGTATGAATGGACCTGCTGCTCGCAGAGTTCAACCAGGCGATATCGTAATTATTATTACCTATGCTAGCATGCCTTTTGAAGAAGCGAAGTTATTTAAGCCAACGCTTATTTTTCCGAACGAGGAAACAAATACCCTAAACTAAATGAAGGACAAACTGCTTTCCATACTCAAGTATCTTTTCTTTTTAGGAATTGGTATCGCTATTTTGTATGCGGTATTTAAAGATAAGGATCTTGAAAAAATGCTCGCAGATTTACAAAACGCGGAGTATAAGTGGTTAGTGTTTTCAATGGTGTTTGGCTATGCTGCCTATCTTTTTAGAGGCTTAAGGTGGTTACTTCTTTTAGAAGCCATGAATTATAAGACTACCGCTAATCATGCTACCCAAGCTATTGCTGCTGGTTATTTTGCCAATCTTATTTTTCCTAGAGCAGGAGAAGTAGTGCGTTGTACGAGTCTTTATAAGGTTACAGGAATTCCTGTAAATAAACTATTTGGGACAATCCTTTTAGAGCGTACTATAGACATGGTTTTATTACTGACTTGTATTTGTTTGAGCTTTTTATTGAAGTTTCAAGCACTAAGTTCTTTTTTCGGAACTGTATTTAGTAGTGCACCATCAGGAGAAATAAGCACCGGGAAACTTATTTTTATCGCAATAGTAATAGCTGTACCAGTAGCGATTTATCTTTTCAGAGAACGGCTACAAAAATCGAGTCTTTACCAAAAAGTAATCGGTTTGGCTAGGGGTGTAAAAGAAGGTTTTCAAACGGCTTTTCACATGAAACAAAAAGGCTTGTTTGCGGTATATACCTTATTAATATGGATCATGTATTTACTCATGACCTATATCTGTTTCTTTAGCATTCCAGAAACAGCGCATCTAACTTTAGCCGATGGTTTATACATAACCGTAATTGGTGGCTTAGGAATGATAGTTCCTGTGCAAGGAGGTTTAGGGCCATATCACGCAGCTGTAACATTAGGAATTGTAAGCATTGGACTTACGGAGACTACAGGAGCTACCTTAGCGGTATTGATCCACTCAGCACAAACAATAATGATTCTCATCACAGGAATTATTGCGGCAATTGTTTTATCTTTCGCTAAAAGAAAAGCAAGCCACAATGAGTCAATGGAACAAGCTTCAAGCTAAGGTTTACACCACAGATACTTTACAATCTCAAATAGCAGAATGGCGTAAAGACAATCAAAAAATTGTTTTTACCAATGGCTGTTTCGACCTTTTACATTTAGGTCATGTAGACTACCTAGCAAAAGCCAGAGATTTAGGCGATAAACTCATTATTGGTTTAAATACCGATACATCCGTTTCCAGAATAAAAGGACCTTCTAGACCTATAAAAGATCAAAAAAGTAGAGCTACCATCTTAGCAGCTATGCAGTTTGTAGATGCCGTAATTTTCTTTGACGAAGAAACTCCTATAGATTTAATTACTTGGGTAAAACCCGATGTTTTAGTGAAAGGTGGCGACTATACCTTAGAGGGAATTGTAGGCCACGAAATCGTGTTAGAAAAAGGTGGCGAAGTAAAAACCATTCCTTTTGTAGAAGGCTATTCAAGCTCAAAATTAATTGAAAAAATCACACAGAAATAGATGGCTAAAGTAAAAGTTAAAACAGCATATTTCTGTCAGAGTTGTGGTGCACAACACCCCAAATGGCAAGGACAGTGTACTATTTGTAAAGAATGGAATACCGTTGTTGAGGAGGTGATTCAAAAAGAAGCCGTAAAAATTTGGGCGAAATCGGACTCTAAACAGAAAGTAAAAGCACTCAAAGTAGCCGATATTTCTATTGAAAAAGAACAGCGAATTCCTACTTATAATCAGGAGCTCGATAGAGTTTTAGGTGGGGGAATTGTTCCTGGAGCTATTATTCTTTTAGGTGGTGAGCCCGGAATAGGGAAGTCTACTTTAATGCTTCAATTGGCATTGAGCTTAAAGAACTGTAAAACACTTTACGTTTCTGGAGAAGAGAGCGATAAGCAAATAAAAATGCGTGCAGAACGCTTAGGCGAAGGAGATTCAGATTGTTATATCCTTACCGAAACGGCTACTCAAAACATATTTACCCATATAAACGCCATTGAGCCCGACTTGGTGGTTATAGATTCTATACAGACCCTACACACTCAAGCGATAGAGTCTTCTCCAGGTTCCATTTCTCAAATTAGAGAAACGGCAGCAGAGCTTTTGCGTTTTGCAAAAGAAACCGAAACACCTGTTATTTTAATTGGGCATATTACCAAAGACGGAAACATTGCTGGACCCAAAGTATTGGAGCATATGGTAGATGTTGTACTTCAATTTGAAGGGGATAGAAATCATATTTATAGAATTTTAAGAGCCCAAAAAAATCGTTTTGGTTCTACAGCAGAACTCGGTATTTACGAGATGGTAAGTACGGGTTTAAAAGAAGTACACAACCCATCAGAAATATTAATTTCTCAGAAGGATGAAGCACTAAGTGGTTCAGCTATTTCGGCAACTATAGAGGGTATGCGTCCTATGTTAATTGAGGTTCAGGCATTAGTGAGCACGGCAGTGTATGGTACTCCACAGCGTTCTGCTACAGGCTTCGACTTGCGTAGATTGAATATGTTACTAGCTGTTTTAGAAAAAAGATGTGGCTTTAGATTGGGTTCTCAAGATGTGTTTTTAAATATTACTGGGGGTATAAAAGTAGCCGATCCTTCGATAGATTTATGTGTGGTAGCCGCTATTTTATCATCTAACGAAGATGTGGCTATTTCAGATAAAATCTGTTTTGCAGGAGAGGTAGGTTTGTCTGGAGAAATTCGACCCGCTAATAGGATTGAGCAACGTATTTTAGAAGCTGAAAAATTAGGCTTCGATCAGATATTTATCTCTCGTTACAACAAAGTAGAAAAAGGAAAGTTTGCTATTAAAGTGATGGAGTTCGGAAAGGTAGAAGAGATTTATCAGACGCTTTTTAATTAGTAATTAATTTGAAGATGTGCGGATTTGAAAATTTGAAGATCAGTGTAATTCTGAAACCTATTTGCTATACAGCTGGTTAGGGTGCGTTTATTTTTTTATTGGAGAAAACTTGAGAATTTTCGTATCCGATTCGAAGTATATTAATAAAGTATCCGATGAATACCCATAGGATGATGCATTTCTAATGTTGTCCCAAAATTGATATCCCCATCCATGTTCACCAACCTTGGTTCCCCCAAAGTTAGAAACAGACATTTTTTCATTCTCGAATAATTCATATTCTCCTCCCACATCATTTGAAGTGGTTTGCCCTATAATTTCACCTGTTTTACCATCATCTTTAAAATCAAATAGTAAGTGCTTATCATTATAATTCTCAGGCCTAAATGAGTTGTGAGCAGTCTTTAGATCTGTAATGCATATCAGTAGCCATTTACCTGTAATACTATTTTTCTGGGTATTACCAGAAAACCCAGTTGTTAAAAGCAAAAGTATTAGTAATATAGCAAGTCGTTTTAGAATCATTTTGTATAATTTATGTACTATAAGGTCTGTATAAACCTATTGCGTTTATATCAATTATCTAATTGGTTCATCCCTTTTTATTGCTCAGATAAATGTACAATTTTTTCAAATGCAAATTACCAACCGAATACTACTCCCTCATCCTAAACCCTATTTGCACTCCAGCTATTAGCGTTATAAATCCAATAACTATAAAGGCAGCTTGAAGCCCATATACATCTGCAATTATACCAGAGCTTAATGCGCCAATGGCATAGCCTAAATCTCTCCATAAACGGTAAACCCCAATACATTCTGCTCTTTGTTCGGGATGTGTATAATCTGCTATTGCAGCTAAAAATACTGGGTAAACCAAAGCAGTTCCAATTCCTAATAATACTGCAGCTATAAAAATGGTTTGGTAGCTTATAGAGTTTGCAATCATAAAAATTCCAATTGCTTGAATAAGCATTCCCAACACGAGCAGTATTTTTTTAGAATATTTGTCTCCAAGAGCTCCAGTAAATAGTTGTCCTAATCCCCAAATAGTTGGGTAAACAGCAGCAAGTATACCAATCTCTGCAATACTAAAAGAAAGAGAGTACAGGAAAATAGGAAGTAATCCCCACATCATCCCATCGTTTAGGTTGTTTGCTAATCCAGCGAGCGTAATACTCGAGAGATTTGGATTAGAGAAAGTAGTTTCCTTAAAAACACTTTTTAGCTTAGGTACTGTACTAGTTTGACTTTCTAACTTCGCAAAGGAACGTGTGTCTTTTACGAATAATATTGAGGTGCTGAGTCCTAAAAAAACCAATGCAAAAGCAATGTAAAATGGGTAGGGATGAAGTCCGTATTCGCTGGCTATAAATGCACTTAAAAAAGCCATTATACCCACAGCTAAATAACCTGCCGATTCATTTATTCCCATGGCAAGACCTCTATTTTTAGGTCCTACTAAATCAATTTTCATGATGACGGTACTCGACCAAGCTAAACCTTGGCTAATCCCCAAAAATACATTTGCCCATAAAAACCAAGTCCAACTTTGCGCATAAAACAATAGAAAAGGTACTGGTATTGCAAATATCCAACCCGCAACCAAAAGTCGCTTACGGCCGTATTTATTTGCTAGCCTTCCCATTAAATAGTTGGTAAGGGCTTTACTTATTCCAAAGACAACTATAAAACTAAGAATGGCTGTTTTCACAGCCATTCCAAATTCTACTTCTGCTATTTGTGGGAGTATAGAGCGCTCTAAGCCCACCATTCCTCCTACAAAAGAATTTACCAATACCAACAGTAAAAACTGTGGTAGGTTTTCCTTTAGACCTAGTATTTTAGTTGAGTTTTCTTTCAAGTTTACTCACACTTTTTTTTGCAGCAAAAATGTAAATTGTCGTAGGCTATTGGATCTGCTAGAACAGAATCTGCAGAATAACCTAGGTCACTAATAAGGTTTCTAATATGAGCAGCAGAGGTTCTGTCGTTGCGGTAACGAACGGTTAGTACTCCAGTTTCCACATCCATTTCTGCGTATTTAAGACCTTTCTCAAAAACTAAATTTTTATCGATAATAAGTTCCTTACACATATCGCAGACAGCAGAGGTTTGAATTTCTACGGTTTCAACTTTTTTGGTTTTATTTTGTGCCATTGTAGATGTTGAAAGTACTACGGCTAATATCCATGCTAAATTTTTCATGTTGTTTTTTTTAATCGTTAAATTTTACTCTAATCCCCGAATACACTTTTCTTCCCATTACAGGACCCCAAATCATAGCGGCGTCAAAGTCTTCTGAGAATGGATTGTCTACACTTCTAATTGGGTTTTTCTGTGTATAGTTTAAGGCATTTTCAATTCCTATATACCAGTCAAACTTTTTAAATCTGCGCGTAAATTGACCAGACAATAAATTGAAATTTGGCGACCATGCTTCTTCAATTTCTCCTTTAGCAGGTATTCTACTTGGGCCTATATTTTGTAGGGTTACGTTAATATCCCACTTATTCTGCCATGCAGAATACGCTACCTGAGCTAGTGATCGGTATTTTGCAACAAAGGGCATATAGTCGGCTCCTTGGTTTCCTGTATAGGTTGTTTTTGTCTCGTTCCACTTTTGAGCGAATTTCAATTCCAATCCTTCTACTGGTTCTATTGAAGCATCAATTTGTAAACTGGTAGAATACGATTCTCCCTCTAAATTATAAATCCTAATCTTGTCTCCCTGTTCTATATCTACCACCACTTGATTTTGGAAATCTGTTTGATATAAATCGAGGTTAAAAGTAGTTTCCTTATTTAGAATTGAGAAGCAATAGGTGAAATTAAACCCGTAATTCCAGGCAACTTCAGCATCTAAGTTTTCATAGGCACCCATTTCTAAAGTTCTTGCGCTAAAGAAGTACGAAATATTTTCTGCCAGTACATTTGCCTGCCTATGTGCTTTTCCTGCCGAAGCTCTAATAACCATTGTTTCAATAGGGTTAAAACGTAAGTGCAAACGTGGACTGTACCACATGCCCCATATTTTGGAATGATCGGCACGGATTCCTAAAATACTCGAAAAGCGTTCACCACTTTTATAAGAAAGTTCTCCAAAAGCACCTAAGGTTCTATCATTTCTGATGAACTCTAAGTCATCTAAGCTTTCTTTGTAATTGTCGGCATAGTAACTTAAACCCATTTTATAAGTGGTTTTATCGCTACCAAAATTAGATTGAAAAATGGAGTTTAAATATAAGCTATGTTGCATTCCCGAATACAAAGAGCCACCAAATAAGGTCTCTTGATTGTGGTATCGTAGAGAAGTAATAATCCCTAAACTAGTTCCAGGCTTGTTGAAAATAAAACCTGTTTTAGAATGAAACTCTGCTTGTTCGGTATCCATAATTACCTCATATGGAGCTACAAATTCATCCGTATCAGAAACCACTGGACTTAATTGTCCAGTAATTCTATTTTCGTCTAAGTAACGAACACCAAACATAATATGTCTGTTATCGAATCCTGTATATTCCCAACGGTTTAATAAGGTTAAGCGATTCATCTCTGGGTCGTCTGCAAAGCCATCACCATTTTGGTCTACCGATTGCCCTTGGTAGGAGTAGTGACCTAATAAAGCTGTTTTCCAATTGTTTTTTATTGGAGTAGATGCAATGAAGTTGTTTTCTATAGTTCCTGTACTACTCACATAAGTATTCCAGAATAATTTGTCTGCTGTACTAGGTTTAAATAACTCTACATTTATCTGTCCACTTAGAGATTCAAATCCGTTTACTACCGAACCTGTACCTTTGGCAACTTGAATAGATTCTATCCAAGATCCAGGTAAATAGTTGAGTCCGTACGATGCAGAAAGCCCTCTTAGTAAGGGCATATTTTCGGCTAGAATTTGTGTGTAAACACCGTCTATTCCTAACATTTGTATTTGCTTCGCTCCAGTAATAGCATCCGTAAAACTTACATCTACCGATGGGTTTGTTTCGAAGCTTTCGGAGAGGTTACAGCAGGCAGCTTTTTGTAGTTCTGCGCTAGAGATCCATTCTAAATTCGTTGTTTGTAATAAAGACTTAGCATTCGATTTTTGACGGTCTACTAACTGTACTTCATCTAAAATAGAAGGCTCTAAAACAAACTTTAGTTCTTTGGCCTTTTTTAAAGTAATGGTATCACTTTCGTAGCCTACAAAACTTGCAATAATAGGATGCGGAAAGCTATTGTGTGCATGAACCATAAAGGCGCCATTAATATCTGTTACCGAGCCTTTTTGTTCTTTCGGACAGAATACATGCGCTCCAGGAAGTGGCTGTAGCTTTCCTTTGGCATCGCGCTCGTAAACGTAGCCTTTAATTTCGTGTTTTGTGAGATTTACCTGTGCGTAAACACCGCTTACTCCTACTATAAAACATAGCAAGAGACTGAGAGATTTTCTCATATCTAAATTGTAATTAAATGAATGTTCTTTTTAACGGATGTTAAAAAGAGATCAAATAAGGTAGGTCTGAATTGCACATAAAATTGCGCGTGCCGATTTAGGCGGTGGTAAACTGTAATCTGTAAGTGTATACTGAACACTGTATACTTTAGTAATAGACTGGTGTATATAAGTCTGAGTACTTAAAAAGTCTATCGCAGGGATGAACTTTTGAAATTCATTTATCAAGACTTCAAAGTCGAATTGAACGTATTTACTAAAAGATAAATCGCAGCTATTATGGCTTTTGTCTGCACATGAACAATCCGGAATTTCTGCAATTTCAATACAACAACAAGCTCCTTTATCTTTTTCTTGAGCACAAACAGGAATCACTTCAGCATCTAAACAAACCTCCCAGTTATAGGTGAAACCCATACTTAGCATAGCCACAAAAAAGGCTAATCCGAGTGCGGGGATTCTTAAAAGAGTGTGTTTTAGTTTGTTCATTGCGATCAAATATAAGGCTTATTTAGTTAATGATCAATCGTCAATTCATCATTAACAATTCATTAGTACCTTCTAGTATAAAAACTTATTATATGGATAACGTCTCGTATGGATTTCTTTTACCAAATCGTATACGGTTGTCTTAAATTCATTCCAATTCTGTTTTTCATGAGCTGAGATAAAAATACAGTTGTTGTTCATCTTAGACATCCATGTTTTTTCCCAATCATCTAAAGAGTTATTTGCTCTTGTACGAGGAGTTAAATCGTCCTCATCTTTTTTGGTGTACGAAAACAGGTCAATTTTATTAAAGACCATTAAAGTGGGTTTGTCGGAAGCTTGAATTTCGTCTAAAATCTTATTTACCGATTCCACTTGTTCTTCAAAATGCTCATGCGATATGTCTACTACGTGTATAAGGAAGTCCGACTCTCTAACTTCATCTAGGGTAGATTTAAACGACTCTACCAATTGTGTAGGCAACTTTCTAATAAACCCTACAGTATCGGAAAGTAAGAAAGGTAAATTTTCAATCACCACTTTACGCACCGTAGTATCTAGGGTAGCAAATAGTTTGTTTTCGGCAAAAACTTCCGATTTACTAAGGGCATTCATAATAGTCGATTTCCCAACATTGGTATAACCAACCAATGAAACACGAATCATTTGTCCTCTATTTTTACGCTGTGTAGCCATCTGTTTATCGATGGTTTTTAGCTTTTTTTGTAAAAGCGTAATGCGTTCGCGGATAATACGTCTATCGGTTTCAATTTCTGTTTCACCAGGCCCTTTCATCCCAATTCCACCCTTTTGTTTAGAAAGGTGTGTCCATAAATTGGTTAGTCGTGGTAAAAGATATTGGTATTGAGCTAGTTCTACTTGCGTACAAGCGTGTGCTGTTTGCGCTCTACCTGCAAAAATATCGAGGATAAGATTGGTTCGGTCTAAAACTTTACGGTCGCCAAAAACCTCTTCTATATTTCGCAGTTGCGAAGGAGAAAGTTCATCATCGAAAATAACAATCTCTATATCGTTCTCCTGTACAAAATGAGCGATTTCTTTTATTTTACCCGAACCTATAAAGGTCTTGGGGTTTGTTTTAGCCATTTTTTGGGTAAAACGCTTTATAGGCGTTGCTCCAGCAGTTTCAGCTAAAAAGGCTAACTCATCTAAATATTCCTTAGACTTTTTTTCGTTTTGGAACTGAGTTATCACACCTATTAAAACGGCTTTCTCTCCCGTAGGAACTATTTCTACTCTTTGCGACATAAATATGTTTTATAGCCAAACAGACCAAGGAATTCTACTTAAAATTAAAACTAAGGCAATTAAATAATACACCGATTTCACCTTGTGTTTTAAGCTATCTGCAATTTCTTTTTTAGATTTTGAATAAGCCATTGTGATAAACACAATCGCAATAATCATCATTAATGGGTGTTCTAATGCGTACAAACGCAATGTAGAATCTTTCATTGCAGCGCCCATATCACTCAAGGCAGTTACACTTTTAGGGCTAATAAAATACAATGCCATTCCAATAAGTAATTGAATATGAGCCAAAATTAAAACGATTAAACCATTTTTTCTGTGCGCATCGGTATGTACTTGATTCGTGCGATATGCAATAAACGATTTTACCAATGCCAATACCAAAACGGTAAGTAGTAAATACGGTAAAAAGCTGTGTAAGTGTTTTAATCCTGTGTACATAGTTT
>CAJJAI010000005.1 GCA_905182215.1 Flavobacteriales bacterium UBA6772
AAAATGTAAAGTCTTGAATATTATTTTCACTATGCAAAAATATAAACTTTTAACGAATAGGAATGAGAAAATAACAATGGCTTTACTATTTTTACCAATTCAGACAATAAAAAAACCATGGCAAGAATATTAACAGGTATACAAAGTAGTGGAATTCCACATTTAGGGAATTTATTAGGCGCTATAATCCCAGCAATTGAGCTTTCTAAAGACCCCGAAAATGAGTCTTTATTTTTCATTGCAGACATGCATTCACTTACAACTATTAGAGATGCAGAATTATTAAAAGAAAATACCTTCGCTACTGCGGCGGCTTGGTTGGCTTTTGGATTCAATACTGATTCTAATATCTTCTACCGTCAATCGGACATTCCAGAAGTTTGCGAGATGATGTGGTACTTAAATTGTCTTACTCCCTACCCTATGTTGGCGAATGCCCACTCTTTTAAAGACAAGGCAAGTAAACTTCACAATGTAAATGCAGGCTTATTTACCTATCCTGTATTAATGGCGGCAGACATCTTACTTTACGATGCCGAAATAGTTCCGGTTGGGAAAGATCAAATTCAACATATTGAAATGACTCGTGACATGGCGGGGGCTTTTAATCACACCTATGGTGAAACACTGGTGGAGCCTAAAACGAATGTGGATGAGAGGGTGATGATTATTCCGGGCACAGACGGACAAAAAATGAGCAAGTCTTATAATAACTTTATAAATATTTTCTTGACAGATAAAAAGTTAAGAAAACAAATAATGGGTATCCAAACAGACTCTACGGCTATGGAGGATCCAAAAGAAACTGACGGATGTAATGTATTTACCCTTTACAAACTATTGGCTACATCAGAAGAAACTGCTGTAATGAAAGCCAACTACGAAGGAGGTAATTATGGATACGGGCATGCCAAACAAGCACTGTACGAACTCATTATTATTAAATACGCGACTGAAAGAGCAAAGTTTACCGAACTTATGGAAGACAAAACTCTTATTGAAGAAGAATTGCAAAAAGGAGCATTGAAAGCCAGAAATATTGCACAATCAGTACTGAAAAGAGTCCGAACAAAAGTGGGCTATTAATTTTAATGTATTAAACAACCGTGAACTAATCTATAATTAGCTAGGAGTTTACCCTAAATAAAGCTCTAGAACTGTTGCTAATTTATAGGCTTAGGTATTATTCAACCTACGAAAAACAATAACTATGACCTTACAATATCATAGTATAGAAAAGCTAAAAGAACTCAAAAAAATAGTTCTCCTTTTAAATGAGGAATTATACAATAAATCTTTTAAAATCCTATCGGATTAGACTATTGGACAACACATTAGACTTATCGGATTTTCACAATAATAGTTATGGGAACGATCCTGAAAATGATGTACTCATTAAATAGAAATAATCAATTATAAACTGTGAGTATCACCCAAGTGATACAAAATTAGAAAGACCTTTCTATGACTTACAAAGAAATAGACAATGAAATTACCCACACGGTTAACGGGATTTTAAAATAGCGCGAATGCATCAAGGATATGGAATAGTTTTAGCTTGGCCAGAAACGAAATGTAAGCAAGCGGGAGCATGGTACGATAGTTTAATGACTTTATTCTGTCTCAACAAAAACGGATATTATAAAGTTGGACATGCTGCGCTTATTCTACTCGATAAAGAAACGAATAGTTGTAAATATTTTGATTTTGGTAGATACCATACCCCTCATGGGTACGGTAGAGTTAGAAGCGTTGTTACTGATTATGAATTGGAAATAAAGACAAAAGCTTACTTCGAAAATGGGGAACTTCAAAATCTACAGACTATACTCAACGAATTACAAAAAAACAAATCTACACATGGAACAGGATATCTAAAAGCATCTCTGTTAGAAATAAATACAACCACAGCAGAAAAGCACATTCAAGAATTACAGCAAAAGGACAGTATTCCTTATGGTCCGTTTGTATCCAAAGGAACTAATTGTTCTCGGTTTGTTTGCAGTGCTCTACTTAAGGGAAGTCCTCGATGGTATTCGGCAATAAGTCTTCTGCTACCTATCACGATAACACCTAGTCCTTTATGGAATTTATTCGCAACTTACAATCCTATTATAAAACTCAAAACTGATGAAGAACTTGAGCAAAACTCTTTCCGCTCCCATACGGCCTAAAAACATAAGTAGTAATGCACAATGGTTAGCAGGCGAAGGAGCTGGCTCATGGTTTGACATCATAGAGACTGAGCAAAACGACATTTTCAGAGTAATTCGATTTTCGAATATAGGGCAGGTAGAATGCACAAATTTATTTTCATCCTCAAATACTTTTAACTTGAACAATAAGTTCACAGTTACATACCCCTCGCATTGTGCGAAGATTAGTATAATACAAAATCATAAAACTACTCAATTAAGGCACTAATAACCAGCTGCTGTCTGCATCAGAACTGCACAAAACCAAGCAGCATATGTACCTAGAGCATAACCTAAAACGGCTAGCAACACTCCAACAGGGGCAAGTGCAGGGTGAAAAGCAGACGCTACAATAGGAGCAGAAGCAGCTCCTCCTACATTGGCTTGTGAACCTACAGCAACAAAGAAAAAGGGAGCTTTAATTAATTTACCTACAACAAGTAAAACAGTAATGTGAATCATCATCCATATAATACCTATTAAAAATAAACCAGGGTTTTCGAATATAGACAAGGCATCCATTTTCATACCTATGGTAGCAACCAAAATATATAAAAATACAGAGCCTACTTTAGATGCACCTGCACCTTCGAACGATTTAAGCTTGGTAAATGACAGTACTAAACCACCTGTTGTTGCGATAACGATTAACCAAAAGAATTTAGACGTTAGACTAAACTTCGCAAGTTGAGGAGCATTCTCAGCCACCCAAGGAGCAATAACATCTGCTCCCATGTGAGAAATTCCAGTAAACCCTAAACCGATAGCTATAATAACCATGAAATCGGTTAAGCTTGGCACGCGTGTTACTTTAGATTGGTATTCAGCTAAGTTCTTTTTGAGGGTTTCTATGGAACTAGAGTCAGCCTTAAACCACTTATCTACTTTTTCAGACATTCCTGCACCGTATAATAAAAAGGCCATCCATATATTGGCAACAATTACATCTACAGTAATCATGGCACTAAAGAGCTTATCACTACTCCCAAACATTTCTTTCATAGCTGTTTGATTAGCTCCACCACCAATCCAAGAACCTGCAATTGTAGCCAAACCTCTCCACACTGCATCCGGACCAACACCACCTACTAAATCAGGAGAAATAGCTGATAATAATAAGATTGTTAAAGGACCCCCTATTACAATTCCGAATGTTCCTGCCAAAAACATAATAATTGCTTTTGGACCTAAATTCACAATTCCTTTAAGGTCGATACTTAAGGTTAATAAGACTAAAGAAGCAGGTAATAAATACCTAGAAGCCATAAAGTACAATCCGGATTCTTCTCCAGAAATTACGCCCATTGAATTGAGTATAGAAGGCAAAAAATAACAAAGTAATAAAGCAGGTATATAGGTGTAAAACTTCTTCCAAAAGGGTTTATTTGAAGAAGAAGTATAAAAAATAAAAGCCAAAATCATGACTAGAATCCCCAACACTGAGGCGTCGTTGGTAAAAAGAGTTGTTTTTTCCATGGTATTTTTTTAGTGTGCTAAATATAGAAAAGTAAAAGACACCTTCACAAATTTATTTTAGTAGATTAAAAATCGACTTACCTCTTCGAAGAAATCTGTTGGATTTTCGGCATGAACCCAATGTCCTGCCTTGGCAACTTCTACAATTTGAGCATCTGGAAAATGAGTTTCTATGAGTTCCTGATCTTCTGGAAGTATATAATTGGAATTCTGTCCATCTACAAAAAGAGTCGGCTCATAAAAAATAGCATCATCAATTAAGGGCTCTCCTACATGTTTAATCTCATTGGAGAGGACCTTCAGATTGAATTTAAAACAGAGTTCCTCTTTAGTCTTCCAATACAGGTTTTTAAGTAAAAATTGTCGAATCCCAATTTGAGGAAAATGCTTTGCTAAAATAATATCTGCTTCCTTGCGTGATGTAATTGCTGCGTTTTCTATGGCATGTAAACCTGCAAGTATTTCTTGATGATGGGGCGCATAATATTTGGGCGCAATATCTACCACCACTAATTTCTCTACACGTTCAGGATACATCGTAGCAAAAAGCATCGCAGTTTTACCACCCATAGAATGCCCCAACAAAAACACCTTATCTAAACCATTAGCATCTAAATAAGTCAAGAGGTCGGCACACATAAGTTCGTAGTTATGTGCGTTTGCATGAAAAGACCTCCCATGGTTGCGCTGATCTACAATATGGGTTTCAAAAAACTGTCCAAACTCTTTTGCCAAGCCTTGCCAATTATCTAACATCCCAAATAAACCGTGCAATATTACTAGAGGCTTACCCGAACCTATTATTTTTGAATGTAGTAAATCAGTCATTTAATCGAGCTAAATACATTTGAACTGTATTTTCTAAGCCATAATAGAGGGCATCAGAAATTAAGGCATGTCCTATAGAAACCTCCATTAAAGCAGGCACGTTTTCTGCGAAATATTTTAAATTATCTAAACTCAAATCGTGTCCGGCATTTAAGCCAAGACCTAGTTGCTTCGCCAATACACCTGCTTCTGTAAATGGTTTTATTGCTAACTCTTTATTTGATGGATATAAGTCTGCATAAGGCTGGGTATATAACTCTACTCTATCTGCGCCTACCAGTTTCGCCCCCTCTAGGAGAGCTAATTCTGTACCTACAAAAATAGAAGTACGAATACCTTCATTTTTCAACTCTGCAATCACTTCAATTAATAAGGACTTGTTTTTCAAAGTATCCCATCCGGCATTTGAAGTTAAGGCTCCAGGAGGATCAGGAACTAAGGTTACCTGCGCTGGATTCACCTCTTTCACCAAATCTATAAAAACTTGGTTCGGATATCCTTCAACATTAAACTCAGTAGTTACAATAGGACTTAAATCTCTTACGTCTGCATAACGAATATGGCGTTCATCGGGTCGTGGATGAACAGTAATTCCCTGAGCACCAAAGCGCTCTATATCTTTTGCTACTTGTAGTAAATTGGGGGTATTATGCCCACGCGCATTACGCAAAGTTGCTACCTTATTGATGTTTACACTCAGTCGAGTCATAATTTTACATTTTTAGTAGTAAATACTGAGGGCAAAGTTAAAAAATACTAAGTTTGTACGAAGCATATATTTATGATTGCAAGCGAATTAATACAATCTCAAGTTCCAGTCCTACGTTTGTCGGACACAATAAAGACGGCTCTTAATTACTTTGAAGAGTATAAGTTGTTACAGATTCCTGTAATTGGACCTAAGGGCTACATGGGTTTGCTAGAAGAAGAAATCGCATTAAGTAACACAGAAAACAAGGAGCTAAACGACCTACAAAATGTTCTACTAAAACATAAAATTCAAGATGAAGAGCATCTTTATTCTGCCTTGACTTATTTTTTAAAAAGCAATTTGTGTATACTTCCAGTAATTGATGTAAATCAAAAATACTTAGGCTGTATAACAGCTACAGATTTATTCAAAAAAACTTGTGAATGGTTAAGTGTAGATAACTTAGCAGGTTTACTACACTTAGAAATAGAACAACAGAATTACAGTTTAGTACAAATTGCACAGATTGTAGAGTCTAGCGATGCGAAAATTATTAGCTGTGTATGTATTCCTAAGAAAAACGAACCCTCAGTTTTAGAGGTCATCATTAAGATTAACCGAGAGGAACTCTCAAGCATAATACAAACATTTGAGCGATATGAATATAAAATTATCGCCACTTTTCATAAGAATATACACCAAAAAGGATTGGACGACCGTTTCGATTCCTTCATTAGATACTTGAACATATAAGTTATGAAAGTAGCTGTTTATGGAAAACAATTCCAAAAAGACGTAGCACCCTTTGTACTCGAACTTTTTCAAGAACTTGAGAAAGCACAAATGGAAATATTGGTTTACGAACCATTTTACGACTACCTATCAAAACAAATAAACTTAAATTTATTCTTAAACACTTTTAACTCGTACGAGGAGCTGAAAAACGATATCGATTTATTTGTAAGTGTTGGAGGCGATGGTACCATCCTAGATGCAACAACATTAATTAGAGATACTGCAATTCCAATTATTGGAGTAAACACTGGTCGTCTTGGATTTTTGGCAGATATCGCTAAAGACCAAATCCCAAAAACAATCAAACAATTAGTAAACAAACGTTACAGTATTGACCAACGGACTTTATTAAAACTCGAAACGGAGGAACCCATTTTCGGAGAACTAAACTTCGCATTAAACGAAGTTACTATTTCTCGAAAAGACACGACCTCAATGATCACGATTACGACCTATATAAACGATCAATATCTGAATTCTTATTGGGCAGATGGCTTAATTATCGCCACTCCTACCGGTTCAACGGGCTACTCTTTAAGCTGTGGAGGACCTATCGTAATGCCAGGCTCTAGCAATTTTATAATTACGCCAATAGCGCCACACAATTTAAATGTACGACCACTCGTTATTAGTGATGAATACAAGGTAAAAGTGAAGGTTGAAGGTAGGGCAAGTCAGTTTTTGGTAGCCCTAGATTCTCGAATACAAACTATAGATGCTGGCATAGAATTAACCATTAAAAAAGAAGCATTTAAAATAAATATGATTGAGACAGAAACTCAAGATTTTGCCAGTACATTACGCAATAAATTACTCTGGGGTTTAGACAAAAGAAATTAGTTTTATAAACACAAGTAAAACACTATATTTGCAGACTTTTAGAGGAATTTATGACTAAGAAGTACTTCTTTTTAATTTTCACTTTATTCTTATTTAGAATAGGGTATGCCCAAAAAAACGAATTTGGTTTTTTTGTCGGTAGCTCTGGTTATTATGGAGATGTAGGTTATGAGAAAGCCGAAAAAACACTCCTTCACCAATCTCCTGCCATTGGGTTCATGTACAAACGAAATGCCCATGATTTCCTAAGTTTTAGAACGAGTATTCTGGCAGGGAAAATTAAAGCGAGCGACAAATGGGCTTCGAACCCAAATACAATAGCAAGAAATTTAAGTTTTGAATCGTCTATAATTGACCTTAACATTGGTTTCGAATTCAACTTTTTTAAATTTAGTACCCGCAGAAGAAAAACGACGTATACTCCTTATTTATTTGCAGGGATTTCGGGAGTTCTATTTAACCCAAAGGTTATGGGGACTCAAATAGAACTTCAACCACTAGGAACTGAAGGACAAGGAACTAACCTTCCGAATACAAGTAACAAATACAATCGTATAGCACTAGCTATACCTTTTGGCTTTGGTTATAAAATGAATGTGAGTAAAAAATGGTCTCTTGCTTTTGAATGGACTTGGAGATCGGCTCAAACAGATTACTTAGACGATGTAAGTACTGTTTATATAGATCCTAGTTTACTTAGTGAACAAACTGCACAGTGGAGCAACCCATCTGCTACAGAGATTACACATGGAAAAAGTAGAGGAAACAAAAACAACAACGATTGGTATAACTTCACAGGGTTTACCTTCAGCTATAAAATTAGAAATAAACCCAATAAATGCCCTAAAGCATTACTACCCTAAATGAGCTTATTGTTAAAAAACATTAATACAGATAAGATTCCACAACATATAGCCGTTGTTATGGACGGAAATGGAAGGTGGGCTAAAAACAATGGTCTTCTTCGTGCTATAGGACACAAAAGCGGAGTTAAAGCCGTTAGGGAAGTAGTACAGGCATGTAACGATATTGGAGTTAAACATCTTACACTTTACACATTTTCTACTGAAAACTGGAACAGACCTAAAGTAGAAGTAAATGCCTTGATGGAATTGATGGTTGATTCTTTAACAAAAGAGCTGGCAGGCTTTATGAAGAATAACGTGAAAATACTAACCATTGGCGATACCGAAGACCTACCTAAAAGATGTAAACGTAAATTTGCAGATGTAGTAGCGATGACGGCAAATAATTCTGGATTAAATTTAATTTTCGCACTGAGTTATAGCTCTAGAAAAGAAATTACATCCGCAGTAAAAGCTATTGCAGAAGCGGTCTTAAAAAACGAAATTAGCCCAGAAGAAATTAATAGTGAATTAATAGACAAGCATTTATATACCTCTGCAATACCAGATCCTGAGTTACTTATTAGGACTAGTGGGGAACTAAGAATAAGCAATTTCTTGCTTTGGCAATTAGCTTATTCTGAATTATATTTTACTCCAGTATTATGGCCAGACTTTAAAAAAGATGACCTCTATGCTGCAGTAATCGATTATCAACAAAGAGAACGAAGATTTGGAAAGACTAGCGAACAGATCAAAAAATAACATGAAGAAACTATTTTTTATCCCTTTATTATTCCTTTTTATTACACCCGTAACGGCACAAATAAACTTGGGGAATACCATAGAAAACGTGTCTTATGAAAGACCTGTAGAATATGAAGTAGCTGGTATTACCATTCAAGGAATTACCAATCTAGATAAAAATGCAATTATCACTTTATCTGGCTTAACAGTAGGTGATAAAATTATGATTCCAGGTGAGGAAATCTCTAAAGCGATCACCAAATTGTGGGCACAAAATTTATTTGCAGACATTCAAATTGAAGCTAGTAAAATTCTAGGAAACAATATATTCCTTGATATTAGACTTCAAGAACTTCCTCGATTATCTAAGTTTGGATTTAAAGGCGCTTCGAAATCTGAAGTTGATAAGATTAGAGAAAAGGTTGAGCTCGTAAGAGGTAAAATTGTTAACGACAACCTAATAAACAATACCAAGCATATTGTTACAGAATATTTTACCGACAAAGGATTTCTAAACACTCAGGTAACTATTAACCAAATGGTTGATACAGTCGTGGCAGCAAGTGTAATTCTTGAAGTTGACATTAACAAGGGAGAGAAAATAAAAATTAGTGAAATTAATTTCTCGGGGGTAACAAAATTTAAAACCAAAAAGTTAAAACGTCAGTTAAAGGAAACAAAAGAAAAAATGTTTTTTAGAATTTTTAAAACTTCTAAATTCCTAGACGAAGCATACCAAACCGACTTGCAGAGTATTATAGCTCTATACAATGAAAAAGGGTATAGAGATGCGCGAATTGTGAAAGAAGAAATTGTAAATGTTTCTGATAAATTAATCGGTATAAATTTAACGATTGAAGAAGGTTTACAATATCACTTTAGAAATATTTCATGGTTGGGGAATACAAAATACAATTCCGAATACTTAAATCAAATGTTAGGAATTAAAGCAGGAGATATATACGACCAAAAAATGATGAGTGAGCGTTTGCAAATGAGCATGTCTGGAACAGACATCAGCTCATTATATATGGACGACGGTTATTTGTTTTTTAATATCGATCCAATAGAAATTCTTGCTGAAGAAGATTCTATAGATTTTGAAATTAGAATTTACGAAGGCAAACAAGCAACCATAAATAGAGTTACAGTTACGGGAAACACCAAAACTAACGAGCACGTAATAATGCGTGAGATTAGAACTAAACCAGGTGAATTATTCAGAAGGTCCGATGTTATTCGTTCGCAAGAAGAACTCAACAGGCTTAATTATTTTAATCCACAAACTTTAGGAGTTACGCCTAAACCAGATCCTCAAACAGGAAATGTAGATATTGAATATGCAGTAGAGGAAAAACCATCTGACCAGATTGAATTACAAGGTGGTTGGGGTGCTGGGAGAGTTGTAGGTACATTCGGATTAACCTTCAATAATTTCTCGCTTAAAAACATATTAAACAAAAAAGGCTGGGCTCCACTACCTTCAGGAGATGGTCAGAAGATATCTCTAAGAGCAAGCTCTAATGGTTCGTACTTCCAAAACTATTCTTTTTCTTTTACAGAGCCTTGGTTAGGTGGAAACAAACCAAATTCTTTAAGTTTTACGGTTTACCACTCAATTCAAAATTACAGTACCGATGCTCTTGAAAATAGAATGGATATAACAGGAGTAACTTTAGGTTTGGGTAAAAGATTGCGTTGGCCAGATGATTATTTCTCAACAAGTCAATCAATCAGTTTTCAACAATATAAATTGTCCAACAGACAATTAGTACCCGGATTTAGTAACGGTATTTCTAAAAACATCACTTATAGATCGGTGCTTTCTAGAAGTTCAGTTTTCGATCCTATATTCCCAAAAGCAGGTTCGCAATTTACTTTAACCGGACACTTTACTCCGCCATACTCACTCTTTAACAACAAAGACTATAGTACAATGGACTTAAAGGAAAAGTACGAATGGTTAGAGTATTTTAAAGTTAAAATTAGCAGTACTTGGTACGCAAATCCATTCGCCAACTTAGTGGTAAAAGCACATAGTGAGTTTGGTGTTTTAAAAAGCTACAACAACGAAGTCGGCTTACCTCCATTTGAGCGTTTCTATATTGGTGGAGACGGACTTTCGGGATTCGCAATGGACGGAAGAGAAGTAATAGGATTAAGAGGATACGCAAATCAGGCAGTTTCTCAACACCTTTCAGGTGGAGGGAGTATTTACAGTAAGTATTATTTAGAAATGCGTTATCCTTTATCGTTAAATCCTAGCTCTACAATATACGCTACCGCATTTGCTGAAGCTGGTAATGCCTGGGGTTCATTCCAAGATTTCAATCCATTTGAAGTGAAGAGATCTTTAGGGGTTGGTATTCGTATTTTTATGCCGATGTTTGGTTTGTTAGGAGTTGATTTCGGACATGGTTACGACCAACTAGAAGGATCGACAGAAAAGAGTGGATGGCAAACGCATTTCTCTATTGGACAACAATTTTAATTTCTATAAATTAGCTGTATGAAAAGGATATTATTAGTACTCAGTTTTCTTCTTGTAACTGGCTCTACTTGGGCACAGAAGTTTGCTTACGTAGATTCGCAATATATTTTGGAACACATTCCTGAATACAAACAAGCGCAACAACAACTCGACGATTTATCGTACGACTGGCAAGAAGATATAGAAAAAGCGTACCAAGAAATAGATCAGTTATACCGCGCTTATCAAACAGACAAAGTACTACTAACCGATAAAATGCGTCAGACCAGAGAAGACGAAATTATCCAAAAAGAAAAAGACGCTAAGGAATTACAACAACAGCGTTTTGGTACCGAGGGAGACTTGTTTAAAAAGCAAGAAGAACTTATTAGACCGATACAAAATCAAATTTACAACGCTATTCAAGAATTTGCTAAAGAAGGTCGTTATGGAGTAATATTCGATAAATCGAGTGATTTATTGATGCTTTACGCTGATGACAATCTAGACAAGAGTGAAAAAATATTGGATAAACTTGGTTACGACTATTAATCTCAACAAACGAAAAATGAAAAAAATCTCAGCTATTGCATTGGTACTATTTACCTGTCTTTCAAGTTCTCTTTTTGCACAAGATAAATTCGGGCATATCCACTCGGAACAACTCCTAATGGTAATGCCAGAAACTGCTGATGCGGACAAGGCTATTCAAGAGTACAATCAATTATTAGAGTCTCAAGTACAGGCTATGTACGGTGAATACCAAACTAAAGCTGGTGAATTTCAAGCTAACGAAGCTTTAATGACTGAAATCGTTAAAGAGGCAAAAATTAAAGAAATTCAAGATCTTGAAATGCGTATTCAACAATTTCAACAATCTAGTCAAGAGAGTATTCAACAAAAAAGAAATGAAGTTTTAGCTCCATTACTTGAGAAAGCTCAAAATGCGATTAACGAAGTGGCGCAAGAAAACAACTATACTTATATTTTCGATATCAGTTTAGGTTCAATTGTATTTGGAAAAGAATCGCACGACGTTATGCCTTTAGTGAAAGCTAAATTAGGTATCCAATAATAACAACTACTTAAATGAAACATCCCTTCGGGGATGTTTTTTTTGCATGAAAAAGACGAATCCCATAGGAATATTTGACTCTGGAATAGGAGGACTTACTGTTGCACATCAAATAACTAAATTGATGCCCAATGAACGTATTGTCTATTTTGGAGATACACAACATCTACCTTATGGAGACAAGTCAGCAGAAGCCATAAAAGTGTATAGTAAAAACATTACTAAGTTCTTAATAGAGCAAGAATGTAAAATGGTGGTTATAGCTTGTAACACTGCTTCTGCTTTAGCGTATAAAGAAGTTAAAGAGTGCTGCAAAAACCTAGCTATACCATTAAACGTAATTGACCCCGTTGTTAACTATACATGCACGAGTAACACGAAAAAAGTAGGGATTATAGGCACTAAAAACACTGTGACCTCTAATGTATATGCCTTAAAAATTAAAGAGCTCAATAAGGGGATAAATGCTACTTCTTTAGCTACTCCGTTATTAGTCCCAATGATAGAAGAAGGTTTTTATAAAAACAAAATATCAAGTTCTATTATTGCGAACTATCTAGACAATAACAGACTTAATAATATAGATCACTTGATCCTTGGTTGTACGCACTACCCTCTCATAGAAGATGAGATACGCCAATACTATGGTGGACTTGTAACAATTATAAACTCGGCTAAAATTGTTTCTCAATTCGTAAAGAAGACCTTACTAGAATTTAATTTATTATCTACTGAATTATCAGAAAATCCCCATCAGTTTTTTGTATCAGACTACACTGTCTCGTTCGAACAAAGTGCTCAGTATTTTTTTGGAGAACGAATAAATCTTGTAGAAGTTAAGCTTTAAAAAGCTACTCTAACAAATTCATCAAGGCATCCATATTAGGGCTTAATATAATTTCTATTCTTCTATTCATCGCTCTGTTTTCTGGGCTGTTATTTTCTACAAGAGGACTAAAGGGACCTTTTCCAGCAGCAGTAATATTTAAAGCATTCAAGCCTTTATTATTAGTAAGTATTTTAACAATAGAAGTAGCTCTCATTACACTTAAATCCCAATTATCTTTTACCAAACCAGAACCTTTGTAGGGTATATTATCTGTGTGACCTTCTACCAAAATTTGCAAATCTACTTGGTTGGCAATAACTTTAGAAAGTTCTGTAATTGCATGCGCTCCATTTGCATTTACTCTCCAGCTTCCCGAAGCAAACAATAAACTATTTTCTAAGGATACATACAATTTACCGTTGCGTTGCTCAACAGTTAATCCTTCGCCTTTAAAACCTAAAAGAGCCTTAGCTACACTACTTTTTAAAGTTGATAAATGGGCGTCTTTCTGTTTCAATAAATTATTTAGACTTTCAACATCTTGTTCTCTGGATTTTATTGCCAATTCTCGCTCTTGCAAATCCACTTCCATTTGACCTAAACGCTCCATCAACTCTTTATTTTCTTTAGCTTGTTTTGCCATTGTAGTAGAGTTGTTTCGCATAAGGACTTCATAGGAACTATTTAGATCTTCGTATGCTCTATACTTACGTCTGAATTCTTTTCCAAGTAAAATAGTGTCGTTTTCTAAAGCACTAGAACGAAGCGATAAACGGAAAACGTTATCGTTCAATTCAGAATTAATTAATTCTAAATCATGATTCAAATAACTTAGAGAATCTTTAGCATTTGTAAGTTGATAAAAATCAGAATCCAAATTCTTAAATTTCTTTAAAGAAACACAAGATTGCATAGTTAAAACACAGATCATTAACGCTAAAATATTCTTTGGCTTCATCTTTGTAAAATTAGGTTTAAACACCGTACTAATTTAGTAGTTTTGCGGCAGAACTGACAACATCTTATGAAACGAAATTTATTTTTCTTTAGTTTACTTTTAAGCGCACTATCGTTTGCACAAAACCACAAACAATGTGGAGCTACTGAAATGCGAAATAAAGCAATATCCGAAAACCCTCATTTAGTAGAAAACAGACTAAAGTATCTACAACAACTGGACTCTATTATAGATATTCAGCAAAAAATGGAATCTGTAATTTATACGATCCCAGTTGTAATACACGTAATGCATACGGGTGGTTCGAGCAATATTTCTGATGCACAAATACACGATGCAATAGAAATAATAAATGAAGATTTTAATAAAAATAATTCCGACACTTCATCTGTAATAGATGCTTTTAAGGGCATTATAGCAAATGTAGGAGTAGAATTTAAGCTTGCTCAATTAGATCCAAATGGAAATTGCACCAAAGGGATTACGCGAACTTATACCAATTTAACAAACGATGCCGGAGAAAATGTTAAGGATCTTATTAAATGGGATCCAAGTAAATACCTAAATGTGTGGGTAGTTTCTAATATCGGTATTGGTGCTGGTGGTTACTCGTATTATCCTGGAGAAGCTCCAAATAACGATGCAAATGCAGGTGTAGTAGCTTTAGCATCACAATTTGGTAGCATTGGACAATCTAATGGGACTACCTCTGCTAACAGAACACTAACTCACGAAATTGGACATTATTTAAGTCTCAATCATACTTGGGGAGATTCTAATAATAATAATGAGCAGATAAACTGTAATGATGATGATGGTATTTCGGATACGCCAAATACAAAAGGTACCAATTCTGGATGTAATTTAGCACAAAACACTTGTGGTAGTTTAGATAATGTTCAGAACTATATGGATTATGCTTCTTGTCCTATAATGTTCACCGAGGGGCAAAAAACAGCACTCTTAGCAGCACTAAATTATGGATCCTCATGGCATAATGCTCCTAGAAATAATTTGTGGACTACTGAAAATCTAACAGAAACCGGTTTATTAAACAACTCTAATACCAACGAGTGTATAGCAATTGTAGCCTTTGAGACAGAGTCTGAATTAGCTTGTATAGGAGAAGAAGTTGAATGGGAAAATATTTCTTATAATTACGATACCGAAGCAACTTTTGAATGGGATTTTGAAGGTGGGACTCCCGATACATCTAACGATGAAAACCCTGTAATTACCTATAACGAATCTGGACTCTTTAATGTAAGCTTAACAGTAACGACTACTGGAGGCTCACAAACAAAAACTGTAAATAATGTTATTTATATAAATAATTCTGAAGATAAAATTATGGCTCCAACGGAGTTTACATTCCAATCAAATCAGTTTCCTATAAATCCAGATAACGAAGATGAAAATTGGTATATCGATGAGAATTCTCAAACCTATGGTTGGGATTGGAACTCGGCTTCTAGCACTTCAGAAGCAGGATCAATAAGAATTAGAAGTTCGGTATTTGGAGATGATAAACTCAAAAATTTATACTCGCCTATTTTCGACCTTACAAACGTTCCATCTCCTTGTTTTATGTATTACGACTATGCATATGCAAAAAAATCACCCAACAGTGATGATATTTTACGCGTAAGAGTTTCGGATGATTGTGGGACGAATTGGTTAACTAGAATTACTAAAGATTCGGATGACTTAGCGACTGTAAACGGTAATCTACTATTTACCTTTACACCAGATGCAGATGATTGGGAAACACAAAAAATTAATCTTACTCCTTGGGCAGGAAGAGATCAATTGCAGTTTTTAATTGAGTTTTCTGGAGAACAAGGAAACTATCTTTACTTAGACAATATTCGTTTTGCTGTACCTTCATTAGGAATAAATGAATTGTTAGAAGAAACTTTAAATTTAGAGGTTTATCCAAATCCAAATAAGGGAAATGCATCTGTTAGGTTCAATGTTTTAAGTTCTCAAATCATTCAACTAGAACTCGTAGATGTATTGGGAAATAAGATTCATACTATAATACAGAATTACAAAACTGGACAACACCAATTAGATTTGTCTGATTTTAAAGATGACCTGAATGCTGGTATGTACTTTTTAAATTGTACAATTGGAAGCTACAAGGAAACAATGAGAGTTGTAGTGTACTAGTTCGCACTCTAAAATAAAAAAGCCCCATTTTTCAATTTGAAAAATGGGGCTTTTTTTGTGAACTGAATACGATATTCAGAGTAACTAGTTAATCGATAGCAATCAAAATAGGACAATGGTCTGAGTGTTTAGCATCAGATAGAATAGCAGCTCTTGTAAGTCGAGGTAAAAGCGATTCACTAATCATGTGATAATCTATCCTCCATCCCTTATTTCGCTCTCTTGAAGCAGCTCTATAAGACCACCAAGAATAATGATGAGGGTCTTTATTTAGATGACGGAAACTATCTACAAAACCACTTTCTAAAAAAGCACTTACCCAAGCGCGTTCTTCGGGTAAAAACCCAGAAGACTTTTTATTAGAAATCGGATTGTGAATATCAATCGCTTCGTGACAAATATTATAATCTCCCGAAATAATCAAATTCGGAATTTCCTTTTTCAATTCATTAATATACACTTGAAAATCAGCTAAGAAATCCATTTTATAGTCTTGTCTTACGCCACCTGTAGTTCCAGAAGGGAAGTATGCCGAGATAACAGAATAGTCTTTAAAATCGGCTCGTATAACACGACCTTCAAAATCGTATTTCTCTATTCCACAACCGTACTCAACATGTAAAGGTTTTTCTTTACACAATAAAGCCACGCCACTGTAGCCTTTCTTTTGAGCAGAAAACCAATAATGATGGTAACCCAATTCTTCGAAAATGCTAAGGTCCAATTGATCTGGATGTGCTTTGGTTTCTTGCAAACCAATTACATCGGCATTAGTAGCCTTAGCCCATTCTGCCCAACCTTTTTTTAAAGCTGCACGAATTCCGTTTACGTTGTACGATATTATTGTTGGCATGGTGAGGTATATTTTGAAGCTGAAAGATAGAATAATTAATAAAATTATATGTTTTAAACATTTTCAAAATTCTCATATTTTCAAATCATTCATTTTAATCCCTATCTTTAGTTTCATAAAATAATATATACA
>CAJJAI010000006.1 GCA_905182215.1 Flavobacteriales bacterium UBA6772
ACAAACAGTGTATTCTTAAAAGAAAACAGTACAAATCAATAAAAGCTGAACAATGCTAGCATTGTTCAGCTTTTAGTAATAATTTAAACCTTTAATTAATCTGTATCGCTATTTTAGGACGGGACAAGTATTTAATGCGAAACTATTGCTTTACAAATTGCTTTGTAGAAAGCGAACCGTTAACAAGAACCTCTACGGTATAAATACCTGCAGGGAATTCTGAAACATTTAATGGTAGTATTTGCGAACCTACTAAGTTGCCATAATTTCTAGATGCAAGGGTTTGTCCAATTACATTAATAATTTTAAGCTCTAGTGTAGCTGCATCTTTAATGTTTAAAGACAGCTTAACAAGGTCTGTACTAGGATTAGGGTATATACTTAATACATCATCAAACTGAGACAAATTTGTAGTACCTAACACATTTGTACCCGAAACCAAACCAGCAGCAATAGCATCATCAATACTCGAAGATGAACCATTGTCAATTTTCGAATCAGCACCAATCAACATACCTACAATGTGCATATCTTCTGTTTTCCAGTTTTCATCTATTGCAAATTTAAAGTTGAAGGTATAAGTACTCCCAGATTCAATAGAATTTGGAAAACCAGCGTAGCCTTCAAAACTAGGACTCAATGCTCTAGCAACATGATGGTATACCATATTAGAAGCAGAAACAGTTCCTGGTAAATCAGCCCAGTTAGTTCCATCCACTCCAACTAAATCTCCGGCATCGCCACCAGAATAGGTGTTAGATTGAGAATAACCAGAGCTTACACCACTTACATTATCTTCGGTAAGAACACAAGCAATTTTCCAGTTTCCACTAGCTGCTAAATTAAAATCTACTGTTAAGGATACATTCAAAGAATCTCCATTTACAGAAGCTCCATTGCTTATAAATGCCGAAGGCTCAACAAGAATACGCTCCATAAAGTCAACTTTAATATCTCCTGGATCTATTTCAGTACCACGATCAACAAGAGCACTAGGGTAACCAGACACATCTAGGTCTTGGTCGTATACAGCAAGTTCCATTGGATCGCCATTATGAATAGCAATACCTTGGTAGAAACCTTCAAAATCTCTAGCCATTAGATCCATAGCTACAGTACCACGAGGACACCATCCACACCATGTACCTGTACCTTCCTCGGCAATAACCATTTTGCCATCGGCTGGTTTCACTGCAGTTACTTCAATCGTTTTAGAATCATCCGAAGTATCGTCGTCAATATTTAAACCATTAATATTGTTTATGGTAGCTATTAAAGCAGAAGAACCTTCTCCTAAAATAATTGGAGAGTTAAAATCTACAGTCATACCGTCAAACGAATTCAAAGAAACACCCGAAACAGATTCGGTTAATTCTGTAGAACCATAATTTAGAACCACATCGAAAGAAGAAATTGTAGTTAATCCTAAATTCTTAACCTCCACAGAAGCGTATCGTTCTTGCGATACCAGACCTTCAATAGGATTAATCATCAACATAGCTCCATTAATCTGAGGCATAACATAAGGTGTATGCGTAGCAGAAATATTATCTACATAAAATTGATTTCCTTGAGTAGGGAAAATATCTATAGAAGCAATTTGAGTTTCTCCATTTGCAAAAGAACCCATCGAAACACCATCAATAAAGACTTCCCAGTTATTGGTCGTTAAGTTAATTTCCATTTTCATGGTAAACCAAGTTGCTTGCGTATAAGCAGCAGCCAACATTACGGTAGAACCATTTTGAAATGAAATCCCTCCATCAACCATATGACAGTCTAATGCCCAAGTAGTACCAATTACAGATTCTGCTTGAAAATTAAAATAAGCACCCGCAGATTGATTTACATAAAAATCAGATTGAAAAACAAAATCTCCAGTACTAAAAACGACACCAAAATCTAAGACCACATCTTGAGGTCCTCCATTGGCACTAGTAGATTCAAAATAAATTGAATTTGAACTTGCATTGGCGTTTGCATCCGTTACCTGAGCATCTTCCGCACCACCAGTCGCACCACTCCAAGTGGTCCAAACTGCAGAATTAGAACCTATATAATCGCCCACAGTATACGATTCAAAATCGTCTGAAAACGAAAATTGTGCATTCGCTATCGAACATATAGCAAGTGCAATTAAAAGGGAGTTAAGTTTTTTCATAGTTTGTTTTTTTAAGCGTAACAATTTTAGTGAAATTCTGATTATTAGCCTAATAGTATAGGGCTTATTGTACAAAACAACTCTAAAGGGAAAGAAGAAGGGAAAGGAGGAGATAGGAGTGAAAAATTAGTTTTGTGCTTCGAGAGCCCCTACCTTGCGGTAGGTATATCAGCAGGACAAATAAAAAAAAGTTTTGAGTTACAGAGAGTGCAACGATTCACATTTTACGCCTCACGATTTACGTTTTATGGTTTTAAAAAGCTCGGATGAGAATACAAAACCTTGTAAATGCTGATTTTCGGAGGTAATAATATCGGCCTTTGTTCCTTCCCATACATTCCTTCCTTCTTTAATAAACAGAATCTTCTCTCCTATTTCCATCACAGAATTCATGTCGTGGGTGTTTATAACCGTAGTCATACCATACTCATGGGTTATTTCCTGTAAAAGATTGTCTATTAGGGTTGCTGTATATGGATCTAAACCAGAATTGGGCTCATCGCAAAAAAGATATTTTGGGTTGAGTACAATTGCGCGAGCAATGGCAACGCGTTTTTTCATCCCACCACTAATTTCAGAAGGAAAAAGGTGGTTTACATTTTCTAGGTTTACTCTTTTTAAACAGAAATTTACTCTTTGAAGCATTTCCTCTTTAGACAACTTAGAAAACATTTGCAGTGGATATAAAACATTTTGCTCTACATTCATAGAGTCGAATAGCGCCCCACCTTGAAAGACCATTCCTATTTGTTTTCTTAATCCTTTTAAGTTCTTATTAGACTTTCCGACTATATCTAAGCCATCGAAATTAATAAAACCAGATTCTGGTTCGTGCAAGCCCAATAAACACTTTAATAAAACGGTTTTCCCAGAACCACTCTGGCCAATTACCAAATTAGTTTTGCCTTGCTCGAAAGTAAAACTCACTTCTTTAAGTACTTCTTTGGTAGCGAAAGCTTTTACGATATTTTTTATCTCAATCATTAATTTAAAAGTAACTGAGTTAATATATAATTTGAGACAATAATAAACACAGAACTAAATACAACCGCTCTTGTACTCGACCTCCCTACTTCTAAAGCACCGCCTTTGGTGAAAAAGCCATGAAAGGAAGACACACTGGCAATAATAAATGCAAATAGTATTGTTTTGATAATCGCATAAACCGCTTTAAAAGGAACAAAGTCATATTGTATGCCGGATATAAACTCTGCAGAGGTACACTCACCGGATAGAGTCCCCGAAATCCAACCACCTATAACCCCCCCAAACATACTCATGCAAATTAGCAGTGGGTTAAAGAACATTAAAGCAAATATTTTTGGTCTAACCAAATAAGTAACAGGATTTACTCCCATCACTTCTAAAGCATCAATTTGTTCGGTAACTCGCATAGTCCCTAAACTAGAAGCAATGTTAGAGCCAATTTTACCAGCTAATAATAAACTAATAATAGTTGGCGAAAACTCTAAAAGTATTGCATCTCTAGTGGCATAGCCGATTAAATAGCGCGGCATCCAACTCCCCTCCATATTAGCGGCAGTTTGTAGAGTTACTACAGCTCCTACAAAAAGAGAAACAAATACCACAAACAATACGGACTTGAATCCTAGTTCGTAAACCTCTTTTACAACCAGCTTATACATCACCGAACGTCGCTCAGGTTTTCTAAAAACATCGGCAATAAAAAGAAGGTATTTTCCAAAGGAAGCAATTAAGCCCATAGCATGAGTTTTGTATAAAATTAAATGTAAATTTACCACAACTATAAGTAAATAACCGATTTTTAAGACTGATATGAGCTTAAACGCCACAAAAAAAACAACATTTCTAGTTTTCACATTACTAGCTTCTTTGCTAATCAACTCGTGTGCAGTAGTTAACTCCTGCGATTGTCCTGGCTTAGAAGGCAAAACAAATACTACTGAGAATAGTATTCACTCTTAACTGTAAAAGTCAATAAATAGTAGACCTAAAAAAGGAACGATAAATCGCTCCTTTTTTCTTTAGACTCTAAAATCAATAATCTTTAGTTGATGCAGTAACATCATGCAACACAGTGATGCTCTACTTTAGTCTTTTTAAGCTCAAACTGATTTGAAGTATTATTTACACCTTCTGCTTTCAAGGCTTTTTCTCCAGCAAAAAATGTTTTATGATCATCTCCAAGATTTGAGCCTGCCATTCTTTGATGCTTTACACAAGCAACCCCTTTTCTGATCTCTTGTCTTTGAACATCTTTTACGTAAGCTAACATCCCTTCCTCTCCAAAATAACCTTTAGTTAAATCGTTCATATGAAGCGCTGTAGTGTGGTAAGTTGGTAAAGTAATTAGATGATGAAAAATACCCGCTTCTTTTGCGCTATCAATTTGGAAGGTTTTAATTTTTTCGTCTGCACGAAAGCACAATTCTGTATTATCATACTCTTCCGACATTAAATTATTTCTATCGTACTCTGTCACATTTTCTCCCTCTTCGAGCATATCCGCATATGCTTGATTACGGAAGTTTAATGTCCAATTAAAAGAAGGTGAATTATTGTAAACCAATTTAGCATTTGGTATAACTTCTTTAACTCTATTTACCATATGAGCAATTTGTTTCACGTTTGGAGTGGGTGTTTCAATCCATAATAAATCTGCTCCATTTTGTAAGCTTGTAATACAATCTAAGACTACTCTATCAATATTAGATCCTTCTTTAAATTTATACAAACCATTAGGCAGCCTTACAGGACGCACTAATTTACCCTCTCTTTTAAGCAATACATCATCTTCTCTAGCCTCATTAATATCAATTTCTTCTGCTTCTACAAAAGATAAGTATTGAGAAGGTAAATCTCCAGGCTCTATACTAACTGGTAATTTTTGGGTAAGACCAGCTCCTTCAGAATCAGTTCTTGCTACAATAACTCCATCATCAACTCCCAACTCTAAAAAGGCATACCTAATAGCGTTAAGTTTAGCAATAAAATCCTCATGCGGCACAGTAACTTTCCCATCTTGGTGACCACATTGTTTTGCATCAGAAACTTGATTTTCAATTTGAATAGCACAAGCACCTGCTTCAATCATTTTCTTTGTTAAGAGATAGGTAGCTTCTTCGTTTCCAAAACCGGCATCAATATCAGCAATAATAGGAACTATATGTGTTTCAAAATTATCAATTTGACCTTGTACATCCTCACCGTTTTCAAGTCTTCTAAATAAATCATTTAACTCAATAGCATCCGCTTGACGTAAAAAATCATAAATCTCTTTTATTAATGCTGGCACACTTGTTTTTTCGTGCATCGATTGGTCTGGCAATGGTCCAAATTCTGAACGTAATGCTGCAACCATCCACCCCGAAAGGTATAAATAACTTTTACTCGTTGTTTTATGGTGCTTTTTAACAGCTATCATGTTTTGTTGAGCCACAAAGCCATGCCAACAACCTAGTGATTGTGTGTAGTTTGAAGAGTCCGCATCATATGCTGCCATATCAGCTCTCATAATAGCAGCAGTATATTTTGCAATATCTAAACCTGTTCTAAAACGATTTTGACTAATCATTCTAGCTGCACTTTCAGGATTTATAGAGTCCCATGTTTTTCCGTGCTTCTGCTTTAGGTTTCTTACAGTATCTATTGCAGATCTATAATTGCTTTGTTGTAAGGTTTTCATGTTTTTAGTTGTGTAGAACGTTATATATTGCGCTAAAAGTGAACTGATTGTTTAAATTTTCGAGTATGCTTTAAGAGTTAAAAACTCTTCAAATTCATCGTTAAAGATGAGTTCTTCAAATAACTCTATAGCCTCAGGGAAACGGGAGTTTTCGTAAAAGGAATCCCCTACATACTCTTTAATTTTTTCAATTTCTTCGGGAATTAAATGCCGAAGAAGTTTTCTATCGACTTTAGTTCCATCGACTAATACAGCTTCGTGTTTTAGCCATTGCCAAAGTTGGGCTCTTGAGATTTCGGCTGTGGCCGCATCTTCCATCAAATTATAAAGTGCAGCAGCTCCGTTACCCATTAACCAAGCATTTAGATAAAGAATACCCACATTGATATTTTTACGAACACCTCGCTCGGAAATCTGAAGCGTAGGGATTTCTAGTAAATCGGATGCAGAAATACTAACATCAGATCTCAATACCTCAATTTGATTTTTTGCTGGCATTACAGAGTCAAATACTTTTTGTGCTACAGATACTAATGCAGGATGTGCTACCCAAGTACCATCGTGACCATTTTTCACTTCTCTTAACTTATCTTCAACAACTTTATCTAAAGCTGCACGATTTGCACGCTCATCATTCTTAATTGGAATTTGAGCAGCCATACCACCTATTGCGGAAGCGCCTCTTTTATGACACGTTTTTATAAGCAACAAGGAATAGTTTTTCATAAACGGACTTGTCATTCCTACTAAATCTCTGTCAGATAACAGAAATTCGCTATGTAAACGGAAACGTTTAATAAAAGAGAAAATATAATCCCAACGACCACAATTTAATCCAGCACTGTGATCTCGTAACTCATATAGTATTTCATCCATCTCGAATGCTGCCATAATCGTTTCGATTAAAACAGTTGCCTTAATCGTTTTTTGAGGTACCGACATATAATCTTGTGCAAAAACAAAAACCTCGTTCCATAAACGAGCCTCTAAGTGAGACTCCATTTTGGGTAGGTAAAAATAAGGTGCGGTACCTTTATTGAGTAAAGTTTTTACATTGTGAAAAAAGTACAATCCAAAATCTACCAAAGCACCACTCATCTCCTCACCATTCTCCAATAAATGTCGTTCGTTTAAATGCCATGCTCTTGGCCTAACTAATAATACAGCAGTTTCTTCATTTAAAGAATAGACTATTCCTGAAGTTGGGTGTATATAAACAATTGAACCATCTACAGCATCTTTTAAGTTTTGCTGTCCATCAATCACATTATTCCAATTAGGAGAATTGCTATCCTCAAAATCGGCCATAAAAGTCTTAGCACCAGAATTCAGTGCATTTATAATCATCTTCCTACTTACAGGGCCGGTAATTTCTACTCTTCTATCTTGTAAATCCTCTGGTATTGGAGCAACTTTCCAATCACTATTTCTTACATATTCTGTTTCAGGTAAAAAATAAGGCATTACGCCCTTGTCGATTTCAGATTGACGATTTTTGCGATCCGAAATCAATGTCAAGCGCGTTTTATTAAATTTTTTGTGTAATTCTGAAAGGAATTTTAAGGCCTCCTTAGTAAGGATTTCTTTATTTAAATTTTCTTTTACAGCAATTTCGACTTTCAAATTTGCAAGAATATCCATTTCCATAAGTCTGATTTTAGGTTCCTTACAAACTTAAACTATATTTTATTCTATTTGCGAATTTTCGCTACTTATTATTATTTCGCTATTAATGAAATTACGCTAAACAATAAAATTACTATCTTTGAATTATGAGCGTAAATAAGGAAAACATAAAAATCATACTTGGCTTAAAGCTAAAACAGGCACGAAAAGAGCATAAACTCTCTTTAGCGAAATTGTCTGAAAAATCGGGCTTATCCATCTCGTATTTAAACGAAATTGAGAAGGGAAAAAAATATCCTAAACCTGAAAAAATTCATGCTTTAGCGACTGCTTTGGGACTGAATTTTGATGAATTAGTTTCTCTAAAACTAGAAAAAAGTCTTTCTCCGCTAAGCACTCTCATAAAAAGTGATGTTTTAAACGATTTACCTTTAAGCTTTTTCGGTATTGACTCAAAAAAACTTGTAAACTTACTTGCAGACGCACCTACAAGAGTAAATGCTTTTATTAGTGCTATTTTAGAAATTGCAAGGGATCACCAATTAAACCAAGAGCATTTTTACTACTCTGCACTAAGAGCCTATCAAGAATTACACTTAAACTACTTTGAAGAAATTGAGGAGAGTGTTGCATCCTGCACTAGGACTTATGGCTTAAATAAAAAAGGAGTAAAAAGCACGGAGCTAAAAAAAGTGTTACACGATCATTTTAATTATACCTTTAAAGAAATAGACCTAAGCAAACACTCCAACCTAAAAGGGCTGCGATCGGTGCTAAAGTCTGGAGAAGAAAACACTCTTTACACTAACCCAACCTTACAAGAATCGCAACTGCGCTTTATACTCGGTAGAGAAATCGCATTTAACTTCCTGAAAATCAACGAACGTCCGTACACCTTCAGTCACCATATTGCCAAAAACTTTGATGAGGTACTCAATAACTTTAAGGCTTCCTATTTTTCTATTGCACTACTCATCAACGAAGACGACCTACATCAGGATTTAGAGACCTTTTTCGCTAAAGACGTTTTCGACCCCAAAGGAATTGAGAATTTACTACACAAATACAAGGTATCTCCTGAGATGTTATTCCAACGAATGACGAATATACTACCCAAGAAAATGGGCTTAAAAAACTTATTCTTTTTGAGGTTTACCAATAAAGATCACAGCAACTATTTCAGCTTAAATAAAGAGTTACACCTAAACAAATTACACAATCCACACGGAAATAAAATTGAAGAACATTACTGTAGAAGATGGATCACGATAGAAGTATTGGATGAATTAAAAAGAAAACAAGTAGAACAAAAAGAAAATGCCAATATAATAATGGCACAGCGCTCCTCTTATATAGATTCAGAAAACGAGTATTTGTGCTTATCGATTGCTAGATCTATGTATCCAACCCCCAATGCAAATAGTAGCGTAACCATAGGACTGCTAGTAAACGATAAATTAAAAAAGAAGATTGCATTTTTGAAGGACGAAAAAGTAATCACAAAAAAAGTAAATGCAACCTGCGAACGCTGTCGCCTAAAGGATTGCAAAGAGCGTGTTGCAGAAGCTAGTATTGTAGCCAAAAAGCACAAAGAAGAGCTTATAGAAAACGAAATAAACGAACTCTTAAACTGAAAGCGAGTTAACACAAGAAGGAAGTATAGCAACTAGATAAATTTTACCTACAAAAAGACGCTCAAAAACAATCTAATCCTTATTTTTGCAGCACAAAACCTAAGCAACCTTGAGAAATAAAATTAAAGATTACAGTCAGCTTGCAAAGCTACGCTTATCTAGCACCGTAGTATTTTCTGCTCTGGTAGGTTACTTACTTGCGGCAGATGAAGTGGATTTTAAAATCCTTCTTATGCTATTAATTGGAGGTTTTCTGGTAGTAGCCTCTTCTAATGGATTCAATCAGGTGTACGAAAAAGACACCGACAAGTTAATGGATAGAACCAAAGAACGCCCAATGCCAGCTGGTAGAATGGCGACTTCAGAAGGCTTGTTATTCTCGAGTATATTAGGACTCGTAGGAATGGTTATTCTATATTATATAAATGCAAAATCAGCTATTTTTGGTGCTGCCGCACTAGTGCTTTACGCAGCAGTTTACACACCTTTAAAAACAGTGAGTCCTATTGCCGTTTTTGTAGGTGCTTTCCCAGGTGCTATTCCTTTTATGCTAGGATGGGTAGCAGCTACAAACGAGTTTGGCACAGAAGCCGGGACCTTATTTGCCATTCAATTCCTTTGGCAATTCCCTCACTTTTGGGCTATTGCTTGGTTACTAGACGAGGATTATAAAAAAGCGGGAATAAGAATGCTTCCTTCAGGAGTGAAAGACAAGAAGAGTGCTTTTCAGGCAATGTTGTACACCATCTGGTTAATTCCAGTTTCTATAATGCCCTTTGTATTTCCATATATTGGAATAGAAAGTAAATTACTCCTAACTCCACTTGGAGCAATACTCATACTACTTATGGGAGTGTTTCTATACAAGAAAAGCGCTCTGCTTCTAAAAAATTGTGATCAAGCTTCGGCAAAAAAATTAATGTTCGGAAGCTTAATATACTTACCAGCTATTCAAATTATCTATTTACTAGACAAATACCTTTTACAATAAATGAAACCTGTTACAGAACTCCACAAGAAAAAGACTCGCAAGCCACTACTTTTCATTTCAATGATTAGTATAGTAATGCTATTTATTGGCTTTACATCGGGATATATAGTACGTATGGCAGAGGGAAATTGGATGGCATTCGATTTACCAGACGCATTTTTCATAAGTACGGCCGTAATTATTTTAAGTAGTCTTGTAATTCAAAAAAGTTTACAAGCAGCTCGCTTAAATGATTTTGAAAGCGTTAAACGATTCTTAGGAATCACCTTTCTTTTAGGGATAGCATTCACAATTCTACAATTTGAAGGTTGGTCTGAAATGCGCAATATGGGGGTGTTTTTCACAGGAGAAAACAGTAATGCTGCAGGGTCATTCGTATATGTAATTACCTTAGTACACTTAATACACCTTATAGCAGGATTGATATCTATACTAGTAATGTATTTAAATTCTAGAAAAAATAAATACACGAAAGAAAATGCATTAGGACTAGAACTTGGAGTAATATTCTGGCATTTTTTAGGCGGACTTTGGATTTACTTGTTCTTGTTTTTCTTGTTTACGAGATAAAAACAACAAGTATTCATGTTTAGAAATAGTCTAAACAAGAACCTAAAGAGGGAAAGCAAACAATAGTTTTTTCTCTTTTCAAGGAAAGACTTATCTTTGGCACGCTTAAAAAGACTTCGACGGTAGAAGTCTTAACAAAGAACGATATAACACACACATAAGCAATCACTTAGTATGGGATCACAAGCAACTACAGAAAGCGCTTGGCGCGGGGGAGTAAAACCTTTTAAGGCTAGTTATGGAAAAATGATGATGTGGTTTTTCCTTTTAACGGATGCCTTAACATTTTCAGGATTTTTAGGAGCTTACGGCTTCGCTCGTTTCAAATATGCCGATACTTGGCCTTTAGCAGAAAATGTATTTACACATTTTCCTGGTATTCACGGCGATCAACCACTACTCTATGTAGCCTTAATGACCTTTATTCTTATTATGAGTTCGGTTACTATGGTATTGGCAGTACACCATGGAAAAAACATGGATACTAAAAAGGTAGCCTGGTGGATGGGTTTCACGGTACTAGGTGGAATCATCTTTTTAGGCTCTCAAGCTTGGGAATGGATGCACTTTATTCACGGTACTGCAGAAGGTGCTTTACAATTAGCCGATGGTAGCATCGCTAAAGTAATTGCTGCTGGAACAGAAGTGATGGGACAAACTTATAACTTCGATGTGCTTAGATTAGGTACTGAGAAATTCATTACCGATCCTACAACAATAGCTACTTTAAGTGCGGGTGCAGAACATGTATACGGTGCAAACATGGTGGTTAACGAATACGGTTTACCACAATTTGCAAACTTCTTTTTCTTTATTACTGGTTTCCACGGATTCCACGTTTTTACTGGAGTACTATTAAACTTAATCGTATTTATAAACGTATTGTTTGGTACATACGAAAGAAGAGGTCATTACGAAATGGTTGAGAAAGTTGGTTTATACTGGCACTTTGTAGATTTAGTTTGGGTATTTGTATTTACCTTCTTCTACTTGGTATAATAATTGACTTAACAAACTATAATTCAAACACTTAAAAAATACATTTCAGATATGTCACACGATAACCACGGCGGAACAAAACAAATTTGGTTAGTTTTTTGGATCCTTCTAGCACTTACCGCAGTAGAGGTTGCTTTAGGTATTTACAAACCTGTTAGCTACGAAATACTTAAATGGACTTTTATTATCCTTACTTTAGTAAAAGCGTATTACATTGTTGCTTACTTTATGCACGTTAAGCACGAAACAAAAAGCTTTGCCTGGACTTTGGCGCTGCCTACTTTCATATTAATACCTTATTTACTTTTTGTTTTATTGACCGAATCAAGTGATTTGATTTTATAATGAAACAAACACCTAACTATACTAAGGGGGTAGTCCTATTTTTAATATTAGTACTACCCTCTCTTTTGTACCTATTCCTTACTTCTGGTAAACATAACTTTGTGTACCTCCCTATCATAGCTAATCAATCTCAAGGCTATGTTCCGCTATTAGACGAAAATAGACAAGGGACTCCAGAGCATCACTTTATAACAGATTTCGCTTTAAGGGACTCACTATCGTTTAGAGATTTAGACGACAAAATAAAATTGGTGTTTTTCTCTCATGCTGATGATGTACTTACCAGCCAATTAATTGGCTATATGTTCGAAACAGAAGTATGGGCACATTTAGGGAACTACGAAGACATTTACTTTTTAAATTTCGTGGTAGTAGATTCTACAAGCGTTTTTGATCCCTCAATTTTCCAAGAAAATATCATACCTGAAGATCAATGGATTAATATTGCACTAACACAAGATTCTTTACTGAATTTATTAGACCAAAATATTTTGGTAGGTGGCATAAATACTAAAACAATAGTGAACTCTAAACTGAAAGTTGGAGAAACCATTATTTGCGATAGAGAAGGAAGAATTCGTACGGGATATAACAACAGCGATAAGATGATACTTTGCTATAATAGTTTAAGTAAGTTTGAAATTAAACTTCTTAGAGATGATCTAAAGGTTTTATTAGCTGAGTATCAAAGAGAATTGAAAAAGAAAAATGACTAGACTTTTAGCAATCTTATTTTGTATTACAGCACTAACATCTTGTAGCTCTAAGAAAAATGAAACACTTGCTTTTGTAGGAGCACAGCAAATAATTGGTGCTGATACTATTTTTCATACAGTACCATCATTTACGTTACTTAACCAAAACAGCGATTCTATCTCGAATTCCGATTTGGCAGGAAAAGTATATGTAGCTGATTTCTTTTTTACTACCTGTCCTTCTATTTGCCCAATAATGACCAATAGTTTAGTTAAGGTACAAAGAGCATTTAAAGGCGTAGAAAACTTCGCTTTGGTTTCTCATACAGTTAATCCGGATTACGACAGAGAGGATGTATTAAAAGAATACGCTGCCAAAATGCATGCAGACACTACTAATTGGCATTTTCTAACGGGAACAAAAGAAGCTATTTACAATACAGCATTTCATGGCTATTTTGCCAATGCAGGAGAAGATGAATTAGCTCCTGGTGGATTCTTACATTCAGAATATTTCATCTTAGTAGATGGACATGGTAGAGTACGTTCTGGCTACGACAAACAAGGGAATGTAAAAGGAGTTTACGAGGGTACAAACGATCAGGATGTATTGCAATTGATAAACGACATCAAAAAA
>CAJJAI010000007.1 GCA_905182215.1 Flavobacteriales bacterium UBA6772
TTCCTCACTGCTGCCTCCCGTAGGAGTCTGGTCCGTGTCTCAGTACCAGTGTGGGGGATCATCCTCTCAGAACCCCTAGACATCGTTGCCTTGGTGAGCAGTTACCTCACCAACTAGCTAATGTCACGCATGCCCATCTATAACCACCGGAGTTTTAAACTTAAGATGATGCCATCTTTAGTTGTTATGAGGTATTAATCCACATTTCTATGGGCTATCCCTCAGTTATAGGTAGGTTGCATACGCGTTACGCACCCGTTCGCAACTCGTCAGCTCCCGAAGGACTGTTACCGTTCTACTTGCATGTGTTAAGCCTGCCGCTAGCGTTCATCCTGAGCCAGGATCAAACTCTCCATTGTAAAAAGTTTAATCTGTTTCTCTGACTCTCACTTTAACGGGGTAAGTTGTTTGTTCTTACCATCTCTCTTCCAATATATATCTTTCAAAGAACTAATCTCGTTGGTTGCTAAAACACTAATCACTTACTGTTTTAGCGGCTGCAAATGTACAACCTTTTTGATTCCTTGCAAGTCTTTCTGAAAAAAATTTGAATTATTTTCTTGACTCGCTAACACTGAAATAAATTCCGGTGAAACGGATGGCAAAAGTACAATCCTTTTCGAAAAACACAAACTCTAAGAGTATTTATTTTTCTGTTTTTTCTTGACTAAATCAATGAACGTCGCTATTGGTTTTTAGCGGTGGCAAATGTAGTTTCTTTTTCTACTTATACAAACCTATTATGGCTTTATTTCTCATAAAAAACAGAAGTACTTGTAAACCAATAGGAAGAATGATTAAATAATTAATGCAAATAAAAAAGAGCCGTAAAAACGGCTCTTTAAATAAGGTTGAAAGTACACTAAGGGGTGCTTTTAGATACATTAAGCACTTTACCTTTATAGAATTTATTCCCATTAAGGGAGAAATCGTATATATAAGAAGCCATTTCTACAGCTAAAGTTGGTGCTTGATACCCTGGAAAGGCTTCTTCTAACATTTCTGTTTGAACTGCACCTAGCGCAAGACAATTAAAAGCCCAGTCGGTTTCTTTGTACTCTTCAGCCAAACATTCTGTTAAACTAAGGAGTGCAGCCTTAGAAGAACTATACGCAGTAAGACCAGCAAACTTAACAGACCCTTGAATTCCACCAACACTACTTATATTTACAATATGTGCTTTTGAAGAAAATAGGGGTACCAGTAATTGGGTGAGCTTAAATACAGACAATACGTTAACACTATATACACGCTGTAGCTCTTCATTACTAATTTCTACGAATGGCTTAGCGACTAAAGCACCGGCATTATTAATAAGCACATCTACATGCTTAAAACACATACTTATATAAGGTAGTAAATTCGAATTTAGATTATCCTCTGCCAAATCAAAAGATACAGTGTGAACAATAGCCTTAGGATTTATAACTAAGCATAGTTTTTTTAAGTGTTCTAATTTATCCCCATTTCGAGAAATGGCCAAAACTTCATGACCAGCTTCAGCATATTGTTTTACCAATTCGAAACCGATCCCTCTACTCGCTCCTGTAACTATTACCTTCTTAGTCATTAAATCTCGTCAAAATCTATTATTACTTTTGCAGAAGTTGGGTGAGACTGGCAAGTTAATATATAGCCTTCAGCAAGCTCTTCTTCATCTAAAGCATAATTCACGTCCATTTTAACCGAACCTTCCATCACTTTCGCTTTACACGCACAGCATACTCCACCTTTACAAGCAAAAGGAACGTCGGCATCTATAGCCATAGCAGCATCTAATATAGTGTCTCCATTTTCTGCTAATTCAAAATGATAAGACTCTCCATCTACTATAACCTCTACTTGAGCGTTTACACCTTCCGTTGTTGGTGCGTCTTCATCCGTAGCTTTAGGTTTCGCAGCAGTAAATAATTCAAAGTGAATATTTCCTTCTGCAACACCAATTTCGACCAAAGCATCTTTAATCTCAAAAATCATCTCTTCAGGACCACAAAGGAACACTTCATCTAAGGTAGTTAGGTCAACTAAATCCTTGTGATACTCTCTACACTTCTCAGCAGAAAGTCTACCTCTAAATTTATGTTCTACATCGCTATCTCTACTTAATACGTGATAGATATGAAGACGATTAGGATAATCAGCTTGTAGCTCCTCTAAATCGCTATTAAAAAGAATCGTTTCCTTCGTTCTATTTCCATAAAACAAATTAAAAGTACTCTTTGGTTCGGCTTTTAAAGTAGCACGTATAATAGACATGATAGGCGTAATTCCAGAACCTGAAGCAAAGGCAGCGTAGTTCTTTTCATTATTCTCATCAATTTCGGTGAAGAAGTTCCCTAAAGGAGGCATCACATCAATCTTGTCGCCTACTTTTAATGTAGTATTTGCATAGGTAGAAAATTTCCCATTCGGGATTTGCTTTACCGCAACTCTCAACTCGTGACCATAAGGGCAAGAACATATAGAGTAAGATCTACGTAAATCTTCTCCATCAATTTCCATTCTCAAGGTAATATACTGCCCTTGAATAAACACGAACTTGCCTTCTAAGTCAGCGGGAACATCGAATAGTATAGATACTGAATCCTCTGTTTCGCGCTTTACCTCTTTTACTGTAAGGCTATAAAAATTAGTCATAAATCTTTAAATTTGGTGTAAAAATATGCAATTCCTAATTGTTTTTCACATTCGTTAAAGAGATTCTATAAAAAGAAGTCTCCATACAAGAATCATCATTGGTCATTTCTGTGGAAATATCGTAGATTTGAACTCTTAATATTACACCATGAACTACATAGAACACCATATAGATGCACAGGTTTGCATCATCAAACTAAACCGCCCAAAAGTATTCAATAGCTTTAATAAAGGCATGGCTCTAGAACTTCAAGCTCTTCTCGACGATTGCGAGAAGAATACTGATGTAAGAGCTATCTTATTAACTGGCGAAGGAAAAGCTTTTTGTGCAGGACAAGATTTACAAGAAATTACAGATCCTAATGGACCAGCCTTGAGCGATATAGTTAGCCAACACTACAACCCTATTATAGAACGCATTCGCAACATTGAAAAACCAATTGTTTGTGCGGTTAATGGTGTGGCTGCAGGAGCAGGTGCAAACATTGCTTTGGCTTGCGATATTACTATTGCAGGTGAGTCGGTTGCATTTATTCAAGCTTTTAGTAAGATTGGTTTGATTCCCGATTCTGGAGGAACCTTCTTTTTGCCACGTATTATAGGAATGCAGAAAGCTGCTGCCCTAATGATGCTTGCTGATAAGGTAATGGCTACTGAAGCAGAAAAGATGGGCATGATTTACAAGGTTTGTGCAGATGAATCCTTGATGGAAGAAACTCTAAAAGTGGCTAAAAAATTAGCATCTCTTCCAACTATTGGTTTGGGCTTAACAAAAAGAGCTTTGAACAAATCGATGACAAACGACTTAACGGCCCAGTTGGCTTTGGAAGATGAGCTTCAGACAACTGCAGGAAAAACATACGATTATAATGAAGGTGTTACTGCTTTCTTAGAAAAGCGTAAACCTAATTTTAAAGGTGAATAAATGAAGAAGGTTGGAATTATAGGTGGTGGAGCTATGGGCTCTGGAATTGCACAAGTTGCTGCTACGGCAGGACATTCGGTAGTTCTTTTCGATACGAAAATCGAAGCCTTAAGCTTATCAAAATCTAAATTAGCCAAAGTTATGGTTCGTTTGGTTGAAAAAGAAAAACTGACTTCTGAAGAAGCCGAGGCTATTCAAGGGCGTATTTCTTATGCTGACAATTTAGAAGCAATCGCTGAGTCGGGAATCATCATCGAAGCCATCGTTGAAAATCTTACTATTAAGAAGAGTTTATTCTCATCGGTAGAGAAATTGGTTTCTGCAGATTGTATACTCGCGAGTAATACTTCTTCGCTATCTATTGCATCTATTGCAGCGGCTTGCGAAAAATCGGAACGCGTTATAGGAATTCACTTCTTTAACCCTGCACCGCTGATGCCTTTGGTAGAGATTATTCCTGCAATTCAAACTTCTGAAGCTATAGCTACTGAAGCAAGAAGCATCATCGATTCTTGGAAGAAGGTGACTGTATTGGCAAAAGATACACCTGGATTCATTGTGAATCGTGTGGCGCGTCCTTTCTATGGAGAAGCTATTCGTATTATGGAAGAAGGCGTAGCAGATATTTCTACTATCGACTGGGCGATGAAAGAAATTGGAGGCTTCCGTATGGGGCCTTTCGAATTGACTGATTATATAGGACATGATGTGAATTATGTAGTTACCGAAACCGTATTCAAAGAATTCTTCTACGATCCTAGATACAAACCTTCATTCTCACAAAAGAGATTATTAGAAGCTGGGCGTTTGGGTAGAAAATCTGGACACGGATTTTACGATTATAGAGAAGGTGCTGTAAAACCAGAACCTACTACCGATATAGCTTTAGGAACAAAAATCGTTAATCGTGTTGTTGCTATGTTAATCAATGAAGCTATTGACGCTTTATTCTTAAACATCGCTTCGGCAAAAGACATCGACTTGGCAATGACTACAGGGGTGAATTATCCAAAAGGTTTATTGGCATGGGCTGACGAAAAAGGTTTGGAAACCGTTTTAGCGCAGCTAGAAGAACTTTATAATGATTATTGTGAAGATCGATACCGTCCGAGTCCATTATTAAGAAAGATGGTACGCGAGCAAAAAAACTTTTTCTAATGAGTGATATTGCAAAGAAAGTAGTCGATAAGATGTACGAGAACGATGCCTTTAGTCAATGGCTAGGTATTAAACGTATTGAAGATGGTACTGGAATATCTGTGCTACAGATGACGGTTCGCAAAGAAATGCTAAACGGGTTCTATATTTTGCACGGCGGGATTAGCTATTCTTTAGCCGATAGCGCATTAGCATTTGCCTCTAACGGACACGGAAGAAAAGCCGTTTCTGTAGAAACTTCTATATCGCATACACATGCTTGTAAAGAAGGAGATGTACTCACAGCACGTACCCAAGAAATGAGTCTTTCGAATAAGATTGGGGTTTATCAAATTACGATTACAAATCAAGAGGATAAAACGGTAGCCTTGTTTAAAGGAACTGTTTATAGAACGAGTAAAAACTGGGATGTGTAGCTGACTGCTTTCAATCTTGAACTTTTAACTTTCAACTGCAAATATGAAAACAGCATATATAATAGACGCCATAAGAACACCATTTGGAAACTTTGGAGGTTCTTTAGCAACTACAAGAGTAGACGATTTAGGGGCTTTAGTGATTAAAACTTTAATGGCTAGAAATCCAAATGTTCCTGCAGATTCTATTGAAGATGTAATTATGGGATGTGCCAATCAAGCCGGAGAGGACAACAGAAATGTGGCGCGTATGTCTTCGCTTTTAGCAGGACTTCCCTACTCTGTTCCTGGCGAAACAGTAAACCGTTTGTGTGCATCGGGGATGTCGGCAATTATTAACGCAAGTCGTGTTATACAATTAGGCGATGCAGAAGTTATGCTTGCAGGAGGAATGGAAAATATGACTCGTGGCCCATGGGTAACTTCTAAAGCTTCGAAGCCATTTGGTAGAGATATAGAGATGCACGATTCTAGTTTTGGATGGCGTTTTGTGAATAAGAAGCTAGATTCGATGTACGGAACAGAAGGCATGGGTTCTACTGCCGAAAACTTAGCTGAGCTGTATAATATCTCTAGAGAAGATCAAGATACTTTTGCATTAAACTCTCAGCAAAAAGCTGCCAAAGCTCAAGCAGAAGGTCGTTTTGATGCAGAGACTGTAGCAGTTGAGATTCCTCAAAGAAAAAAGGATCCTATCATTTTTGCAAAAGATGAGTTCATCAAATCGAATAGCTCTTTAGAGATTCTAAGTAAGCTAAGAACAGCATTTAAAAAGGATGGAACTGTAACTGCCGGAAATGCTTCTGGATTAAACGATGGCGCAGCAGCTATGCTTTTAGCGAGCGAAGATGCTATTTCGAAATACGACTTAAAACCAATCGCTAAAATTGTAAGTTCTGCCGTTGCAGGTGTAGAACCTCGTATTATGGGAATTGGTCCTGTTAAGGCTTCAGAAAAAGCTTTGAAAAGAGCTGGTTTGACTTTAGACGATATGGACATCATCGAATTAAATGAAGCTTTCTCTGCTCAGGCTTTAGCTTGTATCCGCGAAATGGGATTGAAAGACAACGATGCGCGTATCAATCCAAATGGAGGTGCTATTGCACTAGGGCATCCTCTTGGAGTTTCAGGAACGCGTATTATTCAAACCGCTGCTCTAGAATTACAAAAACAAAATAAACGCTATGCTCTTTGTACTATGTGCATTGGTGTGGGGCAAGGATATGCTACGATTATAGAAAGAGTTTAATCTTTCTTGTTATACAAACAAAAGAGCCGACCTAGAAATTAGGTCGGCTCTTTTGTTTTATTAAAAACCACCACCTGGTGAAGCTGGTGCGCTCATGGCTTGTGCCTTTTGTGGATTCAAAATTAAAAAAGTACCTAAAGCGGTAACGGCAGCATACTTACCCACCTTC
>CAJJAI010000008.1 GCA_905182215.1 Flavobacteriales bacterium UBA6772
CCTCTCCGTAAACGGAAAGGCTTTTTTGTGTGCTGTAAAACTGAGACTTATTTAATCCCTAATTTTTTACGTAATGCTTTTGGAAGTGCATCTTTATGCAACATAATATCCATTGTTTTGTATTCTACATAAGCTTGAGAAGCGTAGAAGTATCCATCACAGTCGTTGTTGTCTGTACCCCAAGAATTCTTGATAATATAGTAACTTTTCCCTGTTTGGTCTTTTACAATCCCAGTCATGTGCATACCGTGGTCATCCGTAGTTTCGTAGTTATCGAAAGCTAATTGACGCATTTCTTGTGTGATTTCTTTTTCTTTACAAGGCGCTTCAAAAACAGTACTTTCTTTTGCTGCTCCAGCGTCAGAGAAATTTTTATTATCCTTTCCAGATTTTCTAATCTTAGCTCCATCTAGAGGAACTAAAGCTAAACCATCTCTAAAAGAGAATCCTTTTTCTGAAACATCAGAAGCCCAAGCGATAGAGAAGTCATTTACTAATGCATGATCAATAACCTCAATCATTTCGTCCATAGGAACGTTATAAACCGATTTCATCATCCAGTTGTCTTGTACTTCAATAATAAAGTCTTCGTAGAAAGGGTGATGTGTATACGAGCTAATAAATACGTAATCATCTGCATTAAACTTCACAGACTTCGCAAAAGACTTAGGTGTAAATTCTTTTCCACGGTACGAGAACTCAGCAGGAATTTGGCCTAAATAAGTATCTAAAACAGCTTCGTATGCTCGTTTCCACAAAGGAGTAAGAGTTTTTTGCTCAGCATCCACAACCGCTTTTACAATTCCGTGTAAAACGTGATCCATTTCACCGTGGTTAAATGATTCTTCGTTTGCAGGTTTTCCTGAATAGACTTCTAATGGTACAATTCCATAAGCTTTAATCATTTCACTTACATCGTGAAAAGCGCCACCTGGACCAAAGTTTAAATAGCCGTGCATACGAACGTACTTCTCAGCTTTATCTGAATACGTATTGCGAACAATAAACATTTCAGACAATTCGTGCTTACCACCGCCCAAACGCATAATTTCAGATTCTATAAAAGACAATGCTGAAAAACTCCAACAGGTACCTGTTCTACCTTGACTTTGAACTTCTGTAGCTTCAATATCTGCAACAACAGTAAATTCGTATTCGCTACCTTCTTTATTGGTGATTTTATCTTGAGCTTGTGCAGTAACAAACATACCTGCAACTAAGGCTAATAAAGCTATTTTCTTCATTCTAATGGTTTTTAATTAAGGGTTTATGAAATTTGTTGTTCTATATAGTGTATTAAAGAGTGTATTACTTTAATATGTATTTCCTGTACTCTGTCAGCATATTTAGAATGAGGTGCACGAATTTCTACGTCAGCTATCTTAGCGAGCTCTCCTCCTGTTTTACCAGTAAAAGCGATCACTTTCATCCCTTGCTCCTTAGCTGTTTTTGCAGCATTAATAACATTGGCAGAATTTCCACTGGTGCTTATTGCAATTAACACATCTCCAGCAAAGCCCATTCCTTGTACATAGCGCGAAAACACAGCATCTGCTCCGTAGTCGTTAATTACACAGGACATATAAGAAGGGTCTGAAATAGACATTGCAGGAAGTGAAGGTCTATCGGCGCGGAATCTACCAGACAACTCTTCTGCAAAATGCATAGCATCGCACATAGAACCACCATTCCCACAGCTTATAAGTTTCCCTTTATTATTGAATGACTCAACAATAAGGTCTCCGGCCTTTTTTATTAATTTGAAATTATTTTCATCAGCCATAAAAGTATTTAATACCTCTTGAGCTTCAATAAATTCCTTTTGAATACTATTCATTTCTTTTAGTAAATAACGATTAGTTAAATGCAGCTACACCGCGGTCTAACCAATCTTTAAATAAATCAACCCTTCCGTAATCTTGGTAGTTTGCATTTTCCAATAAAGGTTGCCCTGCACTATCTAACATCACATAATAAGGTTGAGAATTCGTTTGATAAGTATTCGCTTGTAGAACCATCCATTTATCACCAATGGTTCTAACTTTTTTCTTCTTTCCAGCTAAAGTAGTTTCGTACTGATCTTCCTCAGCTAATTTCTTTCTATCGTCTACATACAGAGAAACCAAAACTACTTCATTTTTAAGGATGCTTTTAATTTGCGAATCCGACCAAACTCCTTGTTCCATATTTCTACAGTTTACACATGCCTTACCTGTAAAATCTAACATAACAGGTTTATTTACTGATTTTGCATACGCAACACCTTCCTCGTAATCGTGAAAAGCCATAATTCCTTGGGGTCCTAAATGCTGTCCTTCTTCTTTATGTACGGCTTCTTCACCTAAAGTATAACCAACTCCATAAGGAGATTCGCTGTATTCTAGTGGTGGTGGGAATGCACTTATTAATTTTAGTGGAGCTCCCCATAAACCAGGAATCATATAAACGGTAAATGCACCTGTGATGATAGCCATAAACAATCTACCTACAGAAACGTATTTTAAATCGCTATCGTGAGACAATTTAAGCTTGCCTAATAAGTACATGGTTAGTAATCCGAAGATGATAATCCAAATAGCAATAAATGTTTCTCTTTCTAAGATGTGTAAGTCTAGTACTAAATCGGCATTCGATAAGAATTTGAATGCAAGAGCTAATTCTAAGAATCCTAAAACAACTTTTACAGAGTTTAACCAACCACCAGATTTTGGTAAAGAATTTAACCAACCTGGGAAGGCAGCAAATAAGGTAAATGGTAAAGCAATAGCAAATGAGAAACCGAACATCCCAACAATAGGTCCTATATAAGAACCTCCAGAGGCAGCTTTAACTAGTAGAGTTCCAACAATGGGTCCTGTACAAGAGAAAGAAACTAAGGCAAGCGTAAATGCCATAAAGAAGATCCCAATTAAACCACCTTTATCGGAAGCAGAATCGGCTTTATTAATCCAAGAGTTAGGCATTGTTATTTCGAAAGCACCTAAGAAAGAGGCAGCAAAAACAACTAATAACAAGAAAAATGCAAGGTTAAAATATTCGTTGGTTGCCATATTATTTAATGCATCTGCACCAAATACACCCGACACAACAACTCCTAAAAATACATAAATCCCTATAATAGACAATCCGTAAATAATGGCATTTCTAATTCCTTGAGACTTGTTTTTACTTTGCTTAGTAAAGAAACTCACCGTCATAGGAATCATTGGAAATACACAGGGCGTTAAAAGGGCAACAAAACCACTTAAAAAAGCCAAGAAAAATATCTGCCATAAACCTTCACTATTCTTTGTAGGAGCTGAAGGCTTTGATGCAGCTGGAAGTGTAACTTCTATGTCGATCCATTCTGGAGGCAAACACATACCGTTATTACACACCATGTATTCAAATTCTCCTTTTACTACAGTTGCAGTATCCGAAAGGAGTTTAATTCTTTGTTTAAACTCTGCTTTTACTTCGAAATACTTTAAAACCGTATCGAAACTTTTATCGTAATCTTCGTGAGGTGTACCTTCCACAACATCGCCAACATATTCGAGGCTTTTGTTTTCAAAAAACGTAAACGACGTAGGAATTGGTCCCTCTACATACTGAGAGTACAAATGCCAACTATCTTCTATATCTGCAGTAATAACTAAATCCACCTCATTGTCTGAAACAGAAATAACATCAAAATTCCATTGTACTGGATCTTCAATTTGTCCGAATGAAACGGTACTTATAAATAAACTTAGTACTAAACTAAAAAGGATTCTCATTTGTTTATTTTTCTAATTCTTTTTTGATGAGTTCAAACAACTCTTCAGGTCTTTGGGTACCTACTACATATTCTAGTCCATCTTTATCGGTAAGTAAAATTGCGTCTTTACCACGTGTATAAAAATGGATTCTACCTTTGCGATGCAAATTGTATACCGCACGTCGCACATAAATATTAGAGTAGATAGTTTGTTCTACTGAGACTATACTCGACATCTCAACTTTAACTTTTCTTGCAGTCCATAATCCATCAAAAATCAAACTTCCATTCGAAAGAGTAGTCTCTAGATGAAGCACATACATCAATACTCCAGAAAGCAATAAAGTACCAGATCCGAGGTAAAAAAGTAAATTTGTACTTTCTAATCCCGGCTTGGAAAAATAATAGGCAATAAAGAAAAACAATGCCAGTATAATACGGCGTAGATTTGAATACTTACTGTATCCCAAATATTGCTTTTCGTGAAAAGAAGTATTTTCTTGCATATTTATTTTTTATTTAGCTGCACAAGATAAACTTTTTGACTCTCGTCTACAAGTTTAAAACGCTCGTCTATACGCATTCCTACTACCCAAATAATTTGTTCGTCTGAACATACTACCCATGAATTTTGTTTTTCGAAAACACTGAGTTTTTTATCAATAAAAAAATCGCTTAATTTCTTTTTCCCACGCATGCCTAAAGGCTGAAAAACATCCCCTTTTCTCCATTTTCTTAATTTAAGAGGGAAGTCTAATTTGTCATAATCTAAAGCAGCGATGGCAGAATCTTTTATCAATTTAAAATCTCCCACTTGCAAACACGTGAATTTCAAATTTATTGGTTCAGACATCGAACTGTCAGTAGCTTGTATAAGATACTCTTTATCACAGTAAATAGGCACCTCTTTAAGTATTAAAGAATTTCTATCTTTTAATAGCTGATGTGTTTTACTAGAAATTATTTTACCGGAATTTGAATTTAACTGCTGTTCCATAGCTTTCCAATCGTTAAAACCGTAGACTGATAAATAATGAAACAATGCATCTATAGGAGATGGCAATTTTTGTAACTCTAATAGGTTAATAGTGATTTCATCTTCCTTAGTAGACAAAATAGATGCTCGTTCTTTCTCGTAAAAAAAAGATAAATTTTGATGACTCGCTTCAAAACGCTCTACATTTTGTTGCATGGTAGAACCTAAGGATGCGTTAATTTCTTTGAGTACTGGCAATACCTTATGACGTAATTTATTGCGAGAATATTTTACCGAAGCGTTACTGGAATCTTCTCTATAAAGAAACTTATTGTCTTCAACCCACAATGCAAGAGCTTGTCTATCGCAAAATAAAAGTGGGCGAATTAAAGTTTCGTGCTTTGCTAAAATACCGTGCATTCCTTTTAAGCCAGTTCCTCTAGAAAGGTTTAACAAAACCGTTTCTATCTGATCGTCTTGATGATGTGCAGTAGCTATATAATCGACTTGCTTTGACTTTCTAATTTCTTCGAACCAAGAATAACGCAAATCTCTCGCAGCCATCTGAATGGAAATTCCATTATCCTTGGCGAAAGCCTCCGTATTAAATTGTTTAATATGTAGAGGAATATTTAGTGAAACACATAAATCTATCACAAATTTCTCGTCTACATCAGACTCCTCTGCTCTTAAATTAAAATTACAATGGGCAACTTGAAAAGAAAAACCAGATAAATTAAACAAATGCAATAATGCGACAGAATCTAAGCCACCACTAAGTGCAAGCAATATTTTAGTTTGCTTATTTAAGCCAATTTTAGTACAATTAGTAAGAAACTGTTTCTGCATGATTTTGATCTAATACTTCAAATAAAGCTTTGGCTTTTACTAAACATTCTTGGTGTTCTAATTCGGCGTCGCTACCAATGGTAATGGCACCTCCTACCATAAACGAAAGATACTTATTTAATGCGTTGTATGGTATACTTCGGATAACTACATTAAAATCGAAATCTCCAGTAGGACTTATATATCCAACAGCTCCAGAGTATAATCCTCGTTTGGTTTCTTCGAATTTCTCGATGAGTTTCATCGCACTAATTTTTGGAGCACCAGTCATTGAACCCATTGGGAAAGTTGCTTCAAAAATCTCTTTTAAAGTGGTTAGCTCCTCAACCTCACAACTAATAGTCGAAATCATTTGATGTACCTGATCGAAGGTGTAAATCCCAAAAAGCTCCTCTACTGTAACGCTGTTTTTTTTGGCAATTTTAGACAAGTCATTACGGACTAAATCTACAATCATTACATTTTCAGATCGTTCTTTTTGATCTTCAAAAAGTTCCTTTTTTAACGCTTCGTCTTCGCTTTCAGATTCACCTCGTTTACGAGTACCTTTTATGGGCTGCGAAATGATTTTAGAACCTGTTTTTTTAATATATCGCTCTGGACTAGCAGATAGCAAATACTTGTCTCCTACTTTGTAATAACAGGAAAAGGGTGCTTTAGAAATCGTATTTAATCGTGTGAAAGTCTCAAAAGTATGGAGTTCCGAATTTTCAGCATAAAACTCCTGACAATAATTCATCTCGTAAATATCTCCACGTTGAATGTGATCTTTTATCAGATTTACATTTTCAATGTATTTATTTTTTGAAACCCTATTTTTAAGCAGTTGGGTAGTCGTTCTTTCAGAAAATTCAATAG
>CAJJAI010000009.1 GCA_905182215.1 Flavobacteriales bacterium UBA6772
CTTTTGAGATTTTAAAAAATCCTCATACCCTTTATCCATAGGTAAATCTGGTCGTTTTGAAGCATTCACTGCTAAAGCGTCACAGCGTTCATTTTCTGGATGATTATTATGCCCTTTTACCCATTGGAATTTAACATTGTGTTTTTTGTAAATCTTCAAAAACCGCTTCCACAAATCTGGATTTTTCTTGTCTTTAAAACTCTTTTTAACCCAATTAAAAACCCAACCCTTCACAACAGAATCTATCACGTATTTAGAGTCTGAGGTCACTAAAACTTCAGCTCCCTCAGTTTTAATTTTCTCTAGGGCTACAATTACTGCCAATAACTCCATTCTGTTATTGGTGGTGTGTCTAAAACCCTCTGCTAATTCTCTACGGAATTCTCCAGCAACCATCACAATTCCGTATCCACCAGGACCCGGATTTCCACTTGCTGCACCGTCTGTATAAATATATATTTTCATTAGAGTATCGATTCTATTACGGTTGGAAAATGAATTAGTTCTAGTTGCTGAACTTTTTGCTGAACTACTTCTGGACTATCAGAACTCAAAACTACGCAAGAAGTCTGAAAAATATACTCTCCCTCGTCGTATTGTTCATTTACATAATGAATGGTAATCCCTGATTCCTTCTCATTATTCTCTACTACAGCCCTGTGTACATTCATTCCATACATACCTTTACCTCCATATTTAGGCAATAAGGCAGGGTGAATGTTTACAATTCTATTGGGGAATTGTTTTACGAGAGATTCGGGTATTTTAAGCAGAAATCCGGCTAAAATTATAATGCTTGCATTCGATTTAAGGAGCACATCTACTACTTTCGAGCTATTTTGCAGCATATCTTTAGAAAAAGTAAAGGTAGGCACCGAGTACTTAGCGGCACGCTCTAATACGAATGCTTCCTTATTATTTGAGAGCACTAAAACGACCTCAACGTCCTCTACACCTTGAAAATGCTCAATTATATTTTCGGCATTAGAACCCGAACCTGAAGCGAAAATTGCTATTTTTGTCATGCTGTAAAAGTAAATAACATTTCATTACTAGCTAATATCTATGAATCCTAATTTCATGGCTCAAAAAATTTGGCTATTTTTAAGATTCTGTATTTCTTTGCATCGAAATTATTAACCAAAATAAGAAAATCATGTCTGACGTAGCATCTAAAGTAAAAGCTATTATAGTTGACAAATTAGGAGTTGATGAAAGCGAAGTAACAAACGACGCAAGTTTCACTAACGACTTAGGAGCAGATTCATTGGATACTGTAGAATTAATTATGGAATTCGAAAAAGAATTCGATATCCAAATTCCAGATGACCAAGCAGAAGCTATCTCTACTGTAGGTACGGCTATCGAATACATTGAGAAAGCCTAATTTAAATCTTAATTTGACGGTATGCAATTGAAAAGAGTTGTTGTAACTGGCCTTGGAGCTTTAACTCCTATAGGTAATAATGTTTCAGAATATTGGGAAAACTTAACTAATGGAGTAAGTGGCGCTGCGCCAATTACTCACTTCGATGCGTCCAAATTCAAAACTCAATTCGCTTGCGAAGTCAAAGATTTTAATCCGACCGATCATATGGATCGTAAGGAAGCCCGAAAACAAGACCCATACACTCAGTACGCTATGGTTGCTACAGCCGAGGCAATGGCGGATTCCAAAATTGACCTCGACGCTATAAATCCAGACCGTGCGGGTGTAATTTGGGGCTCGGGAATTGGAGGTATAAAAACCTTTTACGACGAGGTAACGAACTTCGCCAATGGCGATGGGACTCCACGTTATAATCCATTCTTCATTCCTAAAATGATAGCAGATATCGCTGCAGGAATGATTTCGATTAAATACGATTTGCGTGGACCTAATTTCACAACCGTATCGGCATGTGCCTCCTCTTCAAATGCTTTATTAGACGCCTTTAACTATATCCGCTTAGGTAAAGCAGATATTATTGTTACTGGTGGATCTGAAGCATCTGTTAACCAAGCCGGTGTTGGTGGATTTAACGCTATTAAAGCGCTTTCTACTCGCAACGACGACCCTAGTACAGCATCTAGACCTTTCGATAAAGATCGTGATGGATTTGTTTTAGGTGAAGGTGCAGGAACTTTAATTCTTGAAGAACACGAACACGCTATTAAAAGAGGTGCTAAAATTTATGCTGAAGTTATGGGTGGAGGTCTCTCTGCCGATGCACACCACATTACTGCTCCACATCCCGAAGGGAGAGGTGCAATAAGAGTGATGCTAAATGCTTTAGAAGATGCAGAAATGAAGCCCGAAGACATTGACTATATAAATGTACACGGAACCTCTACTCCACTTGGAGATATTGCAGAATCGAAAGCTATAAAAAATGTTTTTGGTGAGCATGCCTACAAATTAAATATTAGCTCTACTAAATCTATGACAGGTCACTTATTAGGCGCTGCTGGAGCTGTAGAAGCAATTGCCTCTATTTTGGCTATTCAAAAGGGAATCATCTCTCCTACCATCAACAATCAAAATTTTGATGAGGATTTAGATGCTAAATTAAATTTCACCCTTAACAAAGCTCAAAAGAGAGACGTAAAAGCGATTATGAGTAATACTTTTGGATTTGGTGGTCACAATGCATCTATTATCCTTAAAGCTTACGAAGCTTAATGATGAAGTGGCTTAATAAGCTTTTATCAACACCTTCTTCTGACCCCTTAGCAATAGAGCTAAGTTCTATTTTGGGATTTACACCTGAAAACATACAATTCTATCATCAAGCGTTTTGCCATAGTTCTATTGAAGAACCTAAATACGGCGACAATGAGCGTTTGGAGTTTTTGGGCGACTCCATTTTAGACTCCGTAATTACAGAATACCTCTACCATAAATTACCAAACAAAGACGAGGGTATACTTACCGACATACGCTCAAAAATGGTAAGCAGAAGAACTCTTAATAGATTGGCAAAAGAATTTAAAATTGATCTTTTTGTTCAAACAAATCTAGGGGGAAAAATACCCGTTTCTGTATTAGGAAATGCTTTTGAAGCTTTAATTGCGGCAGTGTACCTAGATAAAGGAGAATCATTTTGTAGAAAATTTATTATTGAGAAAATCATTAAAGCACATTTCTCTTTAACTAAATTAGAAAAAGAGATTAGTAGTTATAAAAAACACTTTATCCATTGGACTCAAAAAAATGGTAAAGAGTTCACTTTTGAACTACAAAGTGAAACTGGAGAATCGCATAATAAAAGCTTCGGAATGGCTTTAATTCTTGAAGAAGAAATAATAGCAAAAGCGACAGCAAGTTCAAAGAAAAAAGCAGAAGAAGCTACCGCAAAAATTGCTTGCGAAAGTCTAAATATCTAGAATACCCCTTCTTATTTTAAAGTATATTTGGTTAATAATACCTCATCATCCAATGGCTAAATTCTTAGTATATAACTATATTTGGCATTAGAGAATAGATATTCACACGAAATGGCAAAAAAGAGTTTAAGCATAGATTTTGAGTACGACTACAATTTTCTACTAATTGGAATTTGCAGTCCGCTTAAAGACTATACTATTTGTTATAAGCTAAATAAGACTCTAAATAAAAGCTTTAAAAGGAGTAAACTAGATGTTCTCATGAATTTTACAGACGCTGTAGAAGAAGCTAATTTTGCGCAATTTGAATGCTGGGATGAACAATACCAAAATCAGTGGTATTTACTAGCCAATAAATGCAAAATACTTTGTAGCGATGAGAACCAAAATCAAGGTACTATTTTTGATGGATTAAACCAAAATAGGAAAAAAACAAAGCACTTAGTACCCGAAAATCCAAAAGTAGATTTCTACATTCAAATACATGGAATTTACAATGAGAAGGCTAAAAAAGCGCTCATTAAACACATAAAAAACATAGACAGAATTGTAAGTGTTCACGAAATAGACATTAACAATTTACGGTCTAAAGAAAATCTAATCATCGATGAATAACACTAAAATAGTCGCTACCATAGGTCCATCGTCATACGATAAGGCCATTTTAAAAGAAATGTTTGCCGCAGGACTCAATGTAGTACGTATAAACTTTTCGCATAGTAATCACGAACAAGCAATCCAGATTTTTAATTGGGTACAAGAACTCAATACTGAGGAAGATAGGAATGTAGCCGTTTTAGGCGACTTACAAGGGCCAAAACTAAGACTCGGAGATGTTAAGCCTGATCAAATTTTAAAAAGAGGTAAAGAAGTAATTATTACTACTGATGAATGTATTGGTGATGTTTCTAAAATATACATTACCTATCCAGATTTCCCCAAAGATGTAAAAGTTGGAGATCGTATTATGCTCGACGATGGTAAACTTATTTTGAAAGCCGAAGCTACCAATGGCGAAAATGAAGTACGAGCAAAAGTTGTACAAGGGGGTCCATTAAAGTCAAAAAAAGGTGTAAACCTACCGAATACTAAAATTTCGTTGCCTTGTTTAACCCCAAAAGATTTAGCCGATTTAGAATGTGCTCTAGAAATTGGAATTGAATGGATAGGCTTATCTTTTGTGCGAAATGTACAAGACGTAAAATTACTTCAAAAAATAATTAAAGAGCGTAAATCGCCCGCACGTGTAATAGCTAAAATTGAAAAACCTGAAGCTATTAGACAAATAGATGCCATTATAAAACAATCGGGTGCTGTAATGGTAGCTCGTGGAGATTTAGGGGTAGAAGTACCAATGGAAAGAGTCCCTAATTTACAGAAAATGATTACCCGAAAGTGCATCAAGTACTCTACTCCAGTAATTATAGCTACACAAATGATGGAGTCTATGATGGATAGTTTGAGTCCAAGTAGATCGGATGTAAACGACGTTGCAAATGCAGTACACGATCGAGTAGATGGTGTAATGTTGAGTGGAGAAACTTCGGTGGGTAAATATCCTATTCGAGTAATTAAAGCCATGAGTAAAGTGGTGAAAAATGTGGAAAATTATGCGGATTTAGAAATGGAAGAATTTATGCCAATCGATAAAAATGATGGTAGATTTCTTTCGGACACTATATGCTATAACGCTTGTAAAATTGCGGAACAAGTAGGAGCTAAAGCAGTAATGACCATGACACATTCGGGTTATAACGCATTTAAAATTGCCAGTTTCAGACCTCCTAGTAAAATTTGCATATTCACTAACAATAGGAAAATTATGAATACCCTAAGTTTACTATGGGGAGTTCGTGGATACTATTACGACAGTTTTGCAAGTACAGACGATACTATGTCTGAGATTAAAAATATAATTAAAGCAAAGGGAATTATACAAAAGGATGATTTAGTGGTAAATATTGCCAGTATGCCTATTACCGAAAAAGGAATGACCAATATGTTAAAGCTAAGCTCCGTAGACTAATGAAGAATTTAGATATCCCATTACTCAAAAAAATATGTGAAATTGCTGGAGCCCCAGGATTTGAACAAAGAGTTCGCACATTGGTAATTGAAGAAATAAAAAATTATGTTGATGAATATTCCATCGATAATTTAGGAAACCTTACTGCCCTAAAAAGAGGGAAATCGTCCGCTAAAAAAGTGATGATTGCAGCTCATATGGATGAAATAGGATTCATTGTTACGCATATAGACGACAATGGATTTGTACGGTTCCATACCTTAGGAGGTTTTGACCCTAAAACACTCACTGCCCAAAGAGTAATTATTCACGGTACTAAAGATCTAATCGGTGTAATGGGTTCAAAACCTATACATGTGATGTCGGCAGCCGAAAGAACTAAAGTGCCTAAAACTACCGACTACTTTATAGACATGGGAATGTCGAAAGAGGAAGTTGAAAAACACATCACAGTAGGAGATTCTATTACTAGACAGCGTGAATTAATTGAAATGGGCGACTGTGTAAACTGCAAATCTATCGACAATAGAGTATCGGTTTACATCCTTATAGAAACCCTTAAAAGGTTGAAGGATTTCCCTTACGATGTATATGGCGTATTTACTGTTCAAGAAGAAGTAGGGATTCGTGGCGCACAAGTTTCGGCAATGCAAATACAACCCGATTTTGGCTTTGGATTAGACACAACCATTGCCTATGATGTTCCGGGAGCAGCAGCACACGAAAGAATAACAGAATTAGGAAAAGGAGCTGCCATAAAGATTATGGATTCTCAAACAATCTGCGATTATCGCATGGTTCGTTATATGAAAGAAATTGCAGCTAAAAAGAAACTTACCACACAAGTAGAAATTCTTCCCGCTGGCGGAACCGACACTATGGGCGTACAAAGATCTACTCCTGGAGGCTCAATAGCCGGAGCAGTTTCTATTCCTACAAGGCACATTCATCAAGTGATAGAAATGGCGCATAAGGAAGACATAAAACAGTCGATTGAACTTTTACAAGTCTGTATAGAAAACCTAGATCAATACGACTGGAGCTTTAGATAAAAATTAGCCAAATTGAAATCTGAAAAATGACACCTTTTAAATGCCTTTTTTTTACTTTTATGAGTGCCTGTTTTCTATGGCAATGTGCTACAATGCATAGCCCTTCTGGCGGAGAGAAAGATGTTTTTGCTCCGACAGTTCTGAGTACTATACCAAATCAAGGCGCAACAAATGTTAGCCCTACAATTATAGAAATTCATTTTGATGAGTACTTTAAATTAAATAACCTTCAGAATGAGTTACTCATCTCACCTCCCTTAGAAATAAAGCCTTTGATTTCTCAAAAGGGAAAAAGCCTATTCATAGAATTACAAGAATCGCTTAACGAAAACAGCACCTATACCTTCAATTTCGGAAAAGGTATTGCCGATTTTCACGAAGGGAACGTACTCAAAGACTTTACTTTAGTATTTAGTACTGGAAACGAATTGGATTCTCTTACGATAAGTGGGAAGCTTAACGCTTGCCTGAATAATAACTTGCCTGAGAATGTAATTGTTGGGATTTATCAAAAAAACAGATTGAACAAAGACTCTACTATTTACCAGCAAAAACCAAATTATTTTGGTTTAACAAACGAAATGGGTGAGTACAAAATTGAGAACATTAAAAATGGCGATTATGAATTGATTGCTTTTGAAGATGTAAATACAAATTACCTATACGATGGAGCTTCAGAGCAAATTGCTTTTTGCGATAGTCTAATTACTATCGGAGATAGTACAGTAGTAGATATATGGCTGTTTAAGGAAGAAATGGAAGTAAAACTTCTAGAAGCTAGAGCAAAAGAAAACGGTAGAATCCACTGGACTTACAACAAAGAAATTGACTCTTTAAAAATTCATTCTAACACCAATACTGAGTTTTACTCCAAAATTAAAGGAGACAGTCTTTTGATTTGGCCTAAGTACAGTGTAGACTCATTTTATATATGGACAGAAATTGACTCGCGTTTAGACTCTGTTTTAGTAAAAAACGATTCTCTAAAAACACAGCAACTAAATTTAACTTTAGAGAGTAAATACTTAAAAGCTACATCTAATTTAGTGCTACAATCTGACGCTCCAATTATTGGAATCGACACAACGAAAATAGATTTATTTATAGACTCCGTTCAAGTGGATTATTCTATTATTTATTCTGACTTTAATCTAGAGCTTGAATTTCTACACGTAGGAGCAAGCAACTATAATTTAATCCTACAAAAAGGAGCCGTTTTAAGCACATATAGCAATCTAAACGACAGTACACACTTTACTTTCTACACGAAAGCTGAAAGCGCCTTAGCTGGCTTATATATAAACGTAAGTTCAAGCTATAAAAACTTTTATATAGAATTGCTTAAAGATGATAAATTACTCGAAACCCGTACATCTGTAGAAGAACTGAAATTTACGAATCTATTACCTACCAAGTACCAAGTAAGACTGGTGATAGATTGTAATTTAGATGGAAAATGGACTCCCGGAAGTTATTTCGAAAACAAACAGCCCGAACAAGTAATTTACTACGACAAAGAAATAAACTTAAGAGCCAATTGGGAATTGGAAATAGATTTCAATCCAACAAATTGAGCAAGTGAGACAACTTATCTGCCTGAATACAATCTGGACTTTTTAGAATTGCCTCTTTATTTCTTGAGCGTGTATGTACATTCCACAAGCTAACCCATAAGCCATTACTGTGCGCAAGCTCCACTTCGTCTGCAGTAATTTTATCCGTAGCAATGCTTAAACCATGAAAACCATTCACTAGAGCAACCTCTAAGCCTGCCTCAAAATTAGTGGGATAATATAACAGTTGTGAACTTGGGCTTTTATCTTTAAAAAGCGCTAGGAATTGAGCGTCTTGAGACTCTATAAAACAATTGGATCCTAAGTCTTCTGTTAAATTACTAAGAGCGCTTGAGTACTCCTCAAAATAGGCCTCCATATCTTCTTCATCTGTATAAAGCTTGCAGTCGAAACTAAATATCAATTCACTATACGCTTCAATAATTTCAGAGACTAACATCAATCTATAATTTGATATTATATTGTAATCTGTATAACAAACATTTGCCAAATCCTCCCAATTAGCACTTCTAATCAAACCAGAACCACAACTACTTTCAGTAAGATTTTCATCGTGATAAGCTACCAGATATCCATCTTTTGTAAGCTGTACATCTAACTCGGTTCCATCTGAACCTGTATCAACACATCTCTCTATAGATTCTAAAGAATTCATGGGTAACAAGCTATGTATTCCCATTCCAGCATGTCCTAAAACCTGAATTTCATCATTGTTTAAATTCTCGATTTGAAATGAAAACTTTTCACAAGAAGAAAAAATTAGGATACATAAAGTGAAAAATAAAAACCGCTTCATATTAGTATGTTAATTCGAATAAATCGCGGTCTTCTACGAAGGGAAAACGCTTTCGGAAATCATCTAAATGCTTTTTTGACAGGGCAAATTCTACCCAACCCACTTCATTTTCTGGAGCAGTGGCTATTACATCACCCATCGGATCTAAGACCTGAGAATGGCCAGAATACGAAGCTTTATAACCATCTACACCAACTCTATTTACCCCAATTGTATACGCCTGATTTTCTACAGCTCTGGCTTGTAATAATATATCCCAAGCGGCAATTCTTTTGCTAGGCCAATTGGCTATATAGAAACACAAATCGTAGTTCACATCGTTTCTAGAAAAAACTGGAAAGCGTAAATCGTAACAGATTAGTGGGCAAATTCGCCAGCCTTTATACTCTATAATTAATCTTTTTGTTCCTGCAGTAAAATGTTTTTGTTCGTTTATTAAACTAAACAAATGTCTTTTATCGTAAGTTTTAATTAGTCCGCTAGGCTCTACCCATACTAAGCGATTGTAAATATTTCCGGCTTCATTTATCATGAGAGAACCACAAATAACAGTCTGTTGTTTAATAGCCATTTCTTTCATCCATGCCACAGTCTCACCATCCATAGACTCTGCCAAATGAGTTGCTTCTACAGAAAAACCGGTTGTAAACATCTCGGGTAGCAGAATGATGTCGGCTGTTTTAACCGAGGCAAAATATAGTTCTATTTTATTCCTGTTTTTTAATGGATACTCCCAAGTTATATCAAATTGAAGTAAGGCTATTTTTAAATTTTCCATGCAAATAGAATTTGATTAATCAGAATATCAAATCTACTCTAATTAATATTTGAGCTAATGGAAAAACAGAATAATTCCTATCTTTGAAAGAATCAATAAATATTTCGAAATGAAAAAACATATATTTCTTCTAATCCTACTATTTGTGAGCAACTACATTTTTTCTCAAAGTGTAAATTACTATTTTGAGCAGTTCACACATACTTATAGCAATCTATCCAATCCTATCAGCATAAATAATGGTGAGGTTTGGGATGATCCAGACTATGGTATACCTATAGGATTTGACTTTTCAATATTCAACCACACCACAGATTCACTCTTTTTTGGAGGTGGACTTGGTGGCTCAATATTGGACACAACGCTGAATAACATTATATATGCTAGCGGTGCAGACCTTGCAGACAGAGCATACAATATGAATAGTAATACTTCATTATCACCCATTTCGTATCAAACTAATGGTGAGCTCGGGAAAAAGATTCTCAAAATAGAATGGCAAAATGCAGGGTTTTATGAAGATGAAAATGGGGATTATTATACAAACCTTCAATTGTGGTTATATGAGGGCTCTAATATGATTGAAATTCATCACGGGGCTTCTAATGTAGAAGCAATCTTTTACCTTTGGGAAGAAGATTTATGCGCACTCTTAGAAATGGATTGGGATACGGAGACTGCTAACGGATATGTGTTAGAAGAAACAGATGAAAGCTATCAATTTGGGTTCCAAAATGTAGATGATTTTTTCGAACCTAACACTTTTATAAATCCACCGCAAGAGGGTTCAGTATTCCGTTTTTATCCTGAAAACGCAATTGGCTTAATTGAAAAAGAAATATCAAACATTAAAATATTCCCCAACCCTACTTCCGATTTCTTAAGCATCAAAAATGATAAAAAAGTAGAAATGAATTATAAGATCATTTCTATTGATGGGCGTACTATTATTCAAGGAAAATCATCAAAACAAAATATGCAAATTGATCTGAGAAGCTTGGATGCCGGGATGTACTTTTTTCATCAAAACACTCGAGCTAAATCTATTTCCTTTATCAAAAACTAAATTCATGACTGTAGTTTTTGAAACAGAAAGACTTAATCTCCGACACTTGCAGGAAAATGATGGTGATGACTTCTACAAATTAATGAGCAATCAAAATGTTGTAATTTACACACCTAGTGCGGTTTTAAATCGAAAAGAAAGCGATTTAAAACTAGCATCATTAATGAATACAAATCACCATTTTTGGGCAGTTGAATTAAAAACCACAAAAGAGTTTATTGGCATCGCTGGATTAAAGATTCAATCTACCGCCATTGCTGAAATAGCCTACAGTATAAGAGAACAGTTTTGGTCAAAAGGTTATGGTGGAGAAATTGCCAAAGGCCTAATTAAATATGGATTTACTCATTTTAATTATTCCAAATTGTTAGCTTTTGCAGATCCAAAAAACAAAAACTCTCTTAAAATACTTTCTAAGCAAATGAATTATTTAGGCTGCTTTTACAGTGAGGAATACAAATGTGATGATGAAACTTTTGAGCTCACAAAAAAACAGTGGACACAATAAATTAATCTAACAAAAATTCACTTTTCACTTTTTTAGACAACTTAGAAACAACTAATTCGTACGAATGATCTACTAATTCTTCAACGAGTTCTTTAGAAAGCTCCCCATCTATAACTAGAGTGTTCCAATGCTTTTTATTCATATGATAGCCAGGAATTACAGACTGATAACGCTCTCTTAGGTCAATTGCTTTTTCTGGATCACACTTCAAATTTACCTGCAATGGATGTTTTTCTAAACTGAACAATGCAAACATTTTTCCGGCTACTTTAACAACCAACGTATGCTCATCGAAAGGGAAACTTTCTGCTACGGTAGCTTTAGCTAAACAATAGCTTCTTAAATTTTCAATAGGCATAATTTGTATATTTAGAGAGATTGTCTAAATTTAATCACAAATTATTAAATCTGATGGACTTAGAAAACTTAAAAAAGGAAAATCTTCCTGAGCTTTTAAAGAGTATTAAAAAGAATAGGAATAAGATAAAAGCGACCAGAGCAATCACCTATGTTTTTGATGTGATTATAATTATGGCTGCATTGTTGTATTTTTTCGACATCAACTTCTCAAAATGGCTTTTACTTCCAGCAGCAGCATCTGTAATATTACACACAAGACTTGCAGAATTATACGAACGAAAATGCATCCTAAAACAGCAAGAAGTGATTTTAAAACACCTAAATAAATAAGGGTGAATTTATCCGTTTTTAGGCTTAATCATTCCTTCCATTTTCTTCCTAAAATAGTTTTAAATTTGAGCTACTATTAAGCAATATTTTAAAAGCGAATTTCTACTTTTGCATAAGTATTAAGCATCTCAAAATTAAAGCTTTGAAAAAAATTCAAAACGCCCTTATCTCGGTTTTTCACAAAGACCGATTAGAACCAATTATTGAAGAATTAAACCGTTTAGGTGTAACTATTTACTCTACTGGAGGAACTCAAAAATTTATTGAGGATCTTGGAGTTTCCGTTGTACCGGTAGAAGACCTTACAAGCTACCCTTCTATTTTAGGTGGTCGTGTAAAAACACTTCACCCAAATGTATTCGGTGGTATTTTAGCTCGTAGACATGAAGCCAACGATTTAAAACAATTAGAGGAATACAAAATACCTGAGCTTGACTTAGTGATTGTAGATCTTTATCCTTTTGAAGACACCGTTTCTTCGGGTGCGTCAGAGCAAGATATAATTGAAAAAATAGACATCGGTGGGATTTCTTTAATCCGTGCGACTGCAAAGAATTTTAGAGATACTCTAATCGTTCCTTCGAGAGAAAATTACCAAGAGACTTTAGACATTTTATCAAGTCAAGATGGTGCAACTACCTTAGAGCAGCGGAAAGCATTTGCTTCTAAAGCATTCAATATTTCTTCGCATTACGACACCGCAATTTTCAACTACTTTAACGATGGTTCTATTACTGCATTAAAGCAGAGTATACAAGAATCTAAAACACTTCGCTACGGAGAAAACCCTCACCAAGAAGGTACTTTCTACGGTAAGCTAGACGAAATGTTTGATAAATTGAACGGTAAAGAATTATCGTACAACAATCTATTAGATGTAGATGCAGCTGTAAATTTAATGGCTGAATTTACCGACACTACTTTTGCGGTACTAAAACACAATAATGCTTGTGGTTTAGCTACTCGCGAAAACCTTACAGACGCTTGGAAAGATGCACTTGCTGCAGATCCAGTTTCTGCTTTTGGTGGTGTGTTGATAACTAATAGAAAAGTGGACGCAAAAACTGCGGAGGAAATTCATAAATTGTTCTTCGAAGTAATTATTGCTCCAGCTTACGACGAGGCTGCTTTAGACTTATTTAAAACAAAGAAAAATCGCGTCGTTCTTGTACAGAAAGAAGTAGTAATGCCTACTAAAACAGTACGTACTATTTTGAACGGTGTTTTAGAACAAGACAAAGACACGAAAACAGATGCCATTGCAGACATGAAAGATGTGTGTAATGTACTTGCTACAGAAGATCAAAAATCTGATTTAGCCTTTGCTTCTAAACTTTGTAAAAACACTAAATCAAACACAATAATTTTTGCTAAAAACAAGCAATTAATTTCTTGTGGTGTAGGACAAACTTCTCGTGTAGACGCTTTAAAACAAGCAATTGTAAAAGCAAAAGCTTTTGGTTTTGATCTTAACGGTGCTGTAATGGCTTCAGATGCATTTTTCCCTTTCCCAGACTGTGTAGAAATTGCAGACAATGAAGGAATAAAAGCAGTTATTCAACCAGGTGGATCAATTAAAGATCAATTATCTATTGATTACTGTAATGAAAATGGAATGGCGATGGTATTTACCGGAACTAGACACTTCAAACACTAAATTTACATTTCACAAGGAATACTCTTTGGAGCATTCCTTTTATACTTATTAATACCCTAAACAAGAATAAATCATGGGATTGTTCGACTTCATGACTCAAGATATTGCAATAGATCTTGGAACAGCAAATACACTTATCATTCATAACGATAAAGTTGTTGTAGATCAACCATCCATTGTTGCCATTGACCGAAAAACCGATAAAATAATTGCGGTAGGTACAAGGGCACAACAGATGCATGGAAAATCTCATGATGGTATTAAAATAGTTAGACCTCTTAAAGATGGCGTTATTGCCGATTTTGGTGCTTCAGAACAAATGATTCGAGAATTGGTGAAAAGCATTCCCAATCTTCGCAATAGATTCTTCTCTCCATCTTTGAGAATGGTTATTTGTATTCCTTCGGGAATTACGCAAGTAGAAGAAAGAGCTGTAAAAGATTCTGCAGAACAAGTTGGCGCTAAAGAAGTCTACTTAATTCACGAGCCTATGGCAGCAGCTATAGGTATTGGAATTGATGTTCTTGAACCTAAAGGAAACATGATTATTGACATAGGCGGTGGTACTACAGAAATTGCTGTATTAGCATTGGGTGGTATTGTATGCGACAAGTCTATTAAAGTTGCTGGAGATGTATTTACCAGCGATATTGTTTACTATATGCGTACCCAACACAATTTATTTGTGGGTGAAAGAACCGCAGAGAAAGTTAAAATTCATGTGGGTTCTGCAGTAGAAGATTTGGAAAACCCTCCAGAAGATTACCCCGTTCAAGGGCGTGATTTAATGACTGGAAAACCAAAACAAATTACAGTGTCGAGTGGTGAAATAGCGAAGGCATTAAACAAATCTATTATTCAGGTAGAAGATGCTGTTATGCAAGCACTAGCATTAACTCCTCCGGAATTAGCAGCCGACATTTACAATACGGGTATTTACTTAGCCGGTGGTGGATCAATGCTTAGAGGATTAGATGATAGAATATCTAAAAAAACTGAACTTCCTGTTTACGTTGCCGAAGATCCACTTAGAGCAGTAGTTCGTGGTACAGGTATAGCACTTAAAAATATTGAATCTTTCAGTTTCTTAATGAAATAGCCCATTACTAAACATGCGTAATTTAATTGCATTTTTCATCAGGCATCACGTATTCTTCGTGTTTTTCCTTCTGGAAATTATCGCTGTAGGGATGCTAATTCAAAGCCATTATTATCAAGCTTCTCGATTTGCCAGCTCATCATCTGCTTGGTCCGGACAGATGCTCGAAGGCTACAATAATTCTACAGAATACTTTTCTCTAAAAGAAATAAATCAACTTTTAGCAGAAGAAAACGCGAGATTAAAAACAATGAGAACTAGTACTAAGTCTGATTCTATTGTTTTTACAAACAATCAATACCAGTACATTTCCGCGAAAGTAATAAAGAACTCGTACAACAAACGAAACAATTATTTAAGCCTAAACAAAGGGTCTTTACACGGTTTAGAAAATGGGATGGGAGTTTGCACCCAACAAGGTGTAGTAGGTATTATTAGAGATGTGAGCGAACATTACGCAACTGTAATGAGTATACTTAATAAAAACACCGTTATCAGCACCCGATTTAGTAAATCAAACCACTTTGGAGAATTACATTGGGATGGTAAATCTGCTGATTTTGCGCAACTACAATCGATAGAAAAGTACGTGCAAATTTCTGTTGGAGATAGCCTGGTAACCAATAGTTATTCGAGTATTTTTCCAGAAGGAATACCAATTGGAACCATAAATAGGTTTGAACGAGAAAGCACAGAAAACTTCTATTCCATTGAGGTAGATTTAAGTGTGGACTATAGAAATATAGACTTTGTATACGTCATCAAAGACATGCTAAAAGAAGAACGTAAAACCTTAGAAAAGAATCAAATTGAATAAGACCTTAACACATATTATTCGCTTTTTCAGTTTAGTAGCATTTCAGGTGTTTTTCTTAAACAATGTTCAAATTAGCGGTTACCTAAACCCGTACGTTTACATTCTATTTATCATGTTACTTCCACCAAAGCTACCCAAAGCGATGGTTTTAATATTGGGTTTTGGGATGGGATTAACAATGGATATTTTTGCCGACAGTTATGGTATTCATACGGCAGCTACTGTTTTACTGGCCTATATAAGACCAAATATTCTAGCACTCGTTTCTATTAAAGGTGGAGAAGATTTAGAAGCAATTAGTATTAAACAACTTCGTTTTGGTAGATTCTTTACCTACACTGGGCTATTATGTTTGATCCATCATTTTACTTTATTTTACTTAGAAGCTTTTCGACTAAATGAATTTATAGACACTTTTGGAAGAGCATTTTTTAGTACTATCATAAGCTTATCGCTAATCCTACTTATGGAATCGCTTCGCTCAAATAAAAATAAGCGATGAGCAGAAATAAATTTGCAGATAGAAGACTCTTTTTTTATTTCCTTTTTGGTGGGAGCGCCGTACTCTTATTAATTACTCTTTTTGGAATTCAGGTAATTAATAATTCATACAAAATTTCGGCAGAAAACAATGTTATAAAAGCGGTTACTATATATCCAGAACGAGGCTATATATACGATCGAGAAGGGGTCTTATTAGTAACTAACCAAAGGGCATACGACTTAATGGTTACCCCAAGGCAAGTAAGACTATTAGACACATTAGCGCTTTGCGAAATTATCAATATAGACCTTGAGTATTTTAATAAAAATATTAAAATAGCCAAGCGCTATTCTACCCGGAAAGCCTCATTGTTTCTAAAAGAGATTTCCAAACAAACAGCAGCACAGCTGCAAGAACGCTTATACGAATTCCCTGGATTTTACCTACAAGAACGCACCATGCGACAGTACCCCGAAAGTAGTGCTGCACATATTTTGGGCTATGTAAGTCAGGTACCAGACTATATTTTAAAAAAAGACGATTACTACAAGAGGAACGATAATTATGGAATCTCTGGAGTAGAGAGTTCTTATGAAAAAGACCTTCGTGGTGTGCAAGGAACACAATACCTTATTAGGGATGTATGGAACCGTCCAAAGGGTAGTTTTGCCAATGGGGAATACGACAGTCTAGCAGTAAACGGAAAAGATATTGAACTCAGTATCGACATTCAATTACAGGAATACGCCGAGCAATTAATGCTAAATAAAAAAGGAAGCATTGTAGCTATAGAACCATCTACCGGAGAAATTCTTTCTTTGGTAAGCAGCCCCTATTACGACCCTAACCTACTTGTAGGACGCTCGCGATCACCCAACTTTAACAGAATGTATAAGGATGCTAACAAAGCCTTATTCGATAGAAGTTTATTAGCTGAATATCCACCAGGCTCAACCTTTAAATTGGTAAATGCACTTATTGGACTGCAAGAAGGGGTAATTTACGATGGAACACGATTTACCTGCGATGAGGGTTGGCGTTTTAGTGCCAAACTGAAAATTGGCTGTCATGCTCATAGATCGCCCTTAAACCTAATAGAATCTATCGAGCAGTCTTGTAACGCTTACTACTGCAATACATTTAGACGGATTATTGAAAAATATCCTACAGCTGCAGCAGGTTATGAAAATTGGAGAAACCATGTACTCAGCTTTGGTTTAGGGAAATTTCTAGACAACGATTTATACACTGGGAGACCTGGGAGAGTTCCCACTGTAGATTTTTACAATAAACAATACGGAGAAAAAAGGTGGAAAGCACCAACTGTTATTTCTCTAGCGATAGGACAAGATGCTTTGGTAGTATCTCCAATACAAATGGCTAATATGTGTGCAGTTATTGCAAATCGTGGACATTACTACACGCCACATATAGTTCGAAAAGTGGATGGAGCACCTCTAAACGACAGTACATATAGCGTTCCAAAATATACGAGCATAGGTAAAAAACACTACAGCACCATTATAAACGGAATGGAAAGAGTGTTTATTGGTAAGCATGGAACGGCAAAAACAGCTCGTTTAAAAGACATTGAAATATGTGGTAAAACAGGGACTGCAGAAAATCCACATGGCGATGACCATTCTATATTTATTGCTTTTGCACCTAAAGACAATCCGAAAATTGCATTGGCAGTATATGTTGAAAACGGTGGCTGGGGTTCTACCTGGGCTGCACCAATAGCGAGTTTAATGATTGAGAAATACCTCACTGGTAAAATAAGCAATACCAAGCAGGAAGCATTTATCTTGAATGGAAACTTAATGAATACTGAAGATGCGAAATAATAAAACTTTTTTTGCAAACATCGACTGGACATTGGTTACCATCTATTTTTGTATGCTCCTTTTTGGATGGCTAAATATTTATGCGGCTAACTACGGCGAGGGAGCCTACAATTTAATTTCGATGCAAGCTGAACCTGGAAAACAGTTGTTTTGGATCGCTACTTCTTGTGTATGGATTTTCTTCATTCTACTATTAGACGGGAAATTCTACACCACTTTTTCGTATCTTATTTATGCATTTATGGTCCTCTTATTAATTGGAGTACTCATTGTAGGGAAAGAAATCGGCGGTGCTAAATCCTGGTACGACCTAGGTAGTTTTAGTATGCAACCTGCAGAATTTGCAAAAGTTGGAGTACTCCTAGCCCTCAGTAAATATTTGAGTCAATTAAATCTCAACTTAAATAAACTCGAAACTCAACTTCGTGCTTTAGCTATTTTAACGCTACCTATATTACTTATAATGCTGCAGCCCGATGCAGGCTCGGCCATTGTTTTTGCTTCCTTATTTTTAGTGCTTTTTAGAGAAGGTATTCCTGCAGTTTATCTCACAATAATTGGACTTGCAATTACACTATTTATCATAACACTCAAGTTCGAAATACTAACCGCAACAATTATTACTACAGTTGTAACCATACTATTTGGCTACTTACTTAAAAAAGGTAGAAACTCTATAAAACCAGCTATTTTTAGTCTGATAATAGGTTTAGGATTTATACAGTCTGTAGGTTATTTATACAACGACATTTTAAGACCTCATCAGCGAAGTAGAATAGATTTGATATTAGGTAAAATAGATGATATTCACGGAGCAGGCTACAATTTACATCAGTCTAAAATAGCCATTGGCTCTGGTGGGTTTACAGGAAAAGGATTCTTAGACGGAACTCAAACGAAATTCAATTTTGTACCGGAACAAAGTACAGACTTCATCTTTTGCACCATTGGAGAAGAATGGGGATTTATAGGTTCCTTTATTACAATTAGCTTGTTTGTAGGACTATTATTCCGTTTAATTATTTTAGCCGAAAGACAACGATCTACCTTTAGTAGAGTGTATGGCTACGGAGTAGCAACCATTTTATTTTGTCACTTTTTTATAAATATTGCTATGACTATTGGTATAATGCCAGTAATAGGAATCCCGCTACCCTTCTTTAGTTATGGAGGATCCTCACTCTGGGGCTTTAGTATTTTGCTGTTTATTTTTATAAAGTTGGATGCCTATAGAATGGATATTTTACGTTAGTAATAATTATCAAAATAGTCGCTCTGTCACTAATGTCGTTAAAGACGAATGTAAAAAGTTTTGAGTTTTAAATTGAAAAAACCCACTGCCTTCTTAAATCTTTTCTTTCTGACTCCTTTATCTTCTTTTTCCAACTATATTTGTTAAATCAAATAAATTGAAAACACAGTTCGCATGAAATACGAGAAAATAGACAGCCAGTTATTTGTTAGAAACAGACAACGTTTTTCCGCAGAATTAAAAGCAAAATCTATTGCTATATTTAACTCTAACGACATCATGCCAACCAATGCAGATGGTACGATGGATTTTCGTCAGAACAACGATATATTCCACCTTTCTGGAGTAGATCAGGAAGAGTCTATCCTAATTGTTTTTCCAGACTCTTTTCATGCAAAGCACAAAGAAATTTTATTCCTAAAAGAAACCAACGAGCATATTGCCGTTTGGGAAGGAGCAAAACTCAATAAAAAACAAGCTTTCGAAACTTCTGGAATTAAAACGGTGTATTGGCTCGACCAATTTGAATCTGTTTTAAAAACTTTGATGAGCGAATGTGAGTGCGTTTACTTAAATAGCAACGAACATTTACGCGCAAACATAGAAGTAGAAACACGCGATGCCCGTTTTGGAAAATGGATTCGCAAAACCTATCCTATTCACCAATACGAAAGAGCTGCGCCTATAATGCATAAAATACGTGCCATTAAAGATCCTGTAGAAATAGAGTTGATCCAAAAAGCCTGTAACCTTACAGAAGGTGCTTTTAGAAGAATTTTAAAGACCATTAAACCCGGTGTGATGGAATATGAAATTGAAGCTGATGTAATACACGAATTTATTCGTAATCGCTCTCGTGGATTCGCCTACACCCCTATTATAGCATCTGGAGAAAGCGCTTGTATACTACATTATATAGACAATAACCAGCCCTGTAAAGACGGCGATGTTATTCTTATGGACTTTGGTGCGGAATACGCAAACTATGCTTCAGATATGACACGTTGTGTTCCTGTAAACGGAAAATTTACTCCTCGTCAGAAAGAGGTTTATAATGCAGTTTTAAGAGTGATGAAAGCGGCTACTAAAATGCTAATTCCTGGAAATTACCTTCACGAATACCATGTTGAAGTGGGCTTGCTGATGGAAAAAGAACTCCTCGGATTAGGCTTAATCTCTCAAGAAGACATAAGCAATCAAAAGCCAGAATGGCCAGCGTATAAAAAATACTTTATGCACGGTACTTCTCATTATTTAGGATTAGATGTACACGATGTTGGTTCGTGGACTACTCCTATTGAAGCCGGAATGGTCTTTACTTGCGAACCAGGAATATACATTCCAGAAGAGAATTTAGGGATTCGTTTAGAAAACGATGTACTCGTTACCGAAAATGGGCCCAACGACTTAATGAAAAACATTCCTTTAGAAACCGATGAAATTGAAGCTCTTATGGCTGAGTAATCTAACTTACTTCTTTCAGTTAAAACTTTCATTGTGTTTATTGGATTAGCTTTAGTCGCTGTTCCAACAGGATTATTGGCTACAGCTTTTTCCGACACGTTCAAAAAAAGTGATGATCAAATTAAATAACTGACAAATGCCTTTTTTCAATTTCAAAGAAAAAAACATACACTACATTACTGAGGGTTCGGGCGAAGTTGTGGTGTTTCTACACGGCTTCCTAGAAAACGGGAGTATGTGGGAGGAGATAACCTTAGACATTTCCAAAACACATCAGGTCATTCGACTCGACTTACCTGGTTTTGGTAAATCAGATTGTATTCAAGCAATTCATTCTATGCAATTATTTGCAGAATATACCAAGCATCTACTATCAGAACTTAAGATAGATTCCTTTACAATTATTGGACATTCGATGGGTGGGTATGCTGCACTAGAATTAGCAAAAATTTGCCCTAAAAAAATCAATGCACTTATTTTATTTCACGCCACAGCTAGTTCAGATTCTGAGCAAAAAAAGAAGGATAGAGATAGAGCGGTAAAAGCGGTAAACAAAAAACAAAATGTATACCTCAAAACTACCATCCCTTTATTATTTCCTTTGCAATTTCAAAAAGCCTGCGCTCCACAAATTAAAAAGATGATTGTGGAAGCTGAAGCACTAAATCCAATAGGAATTATAGCAGCTTTAAAAGGAATGCAAGAGCGAGATAATAACAATGAAACTTTAAGTAATTTAAGCTGTAAGAAAATATACATTGCAGGAACGTTAGACCCAATTCTTTCTATTGAAGTGCTAAAAAAAGAAGCTAAAAACAATGGAGCTGACTTTATAGAAATAGAGAACGCAGGACATATGAGTCATTGGGAGAATACGAAGATGGCATTAAAGGAAATTCAGAAAGCACTGAGCTAGTCCTTGAGACTAATCTACAAAAGTATAGACACAAAAAAAGGGAAGCAAAGCGCTTCCCTTTTTTTTGTATTAACTAAAATCTTCCACTAAATCCCCCAATGTAATAGAAGTACAATTTAGATTGCTAAGGCTTTAAAAAAACCACTTAAAAAAGTAATCTTAACATCTTACAAACCGTATTAACAATTAGCGTGCCAAACTTTTATTTTCACTAAAATAATTAATCTATTTCTCATCGTGAGAAGTCCAACCTTGGGCTGTCAAAGGGAAAATCTTAGCATCATGACTAATTAAATTTGTTCCAGAATTTTTATCTGCCATATAACCGATCACGGTCATATTCGGATTTGCCTTAATTTTATCGTAGTCTTTTTGAGCTACCGTAAAGAGCAATTCGTAATCCTCTCCTCCATTTAATGCACAGGTAACACCATTCAGCTTAAACTCTTCAGCAACTGTCATTACTGTCGGGTCGCATGGAATTTTCTCTTCATAAACCTGAACACCCAATTTAGATGCTTTCGCCAAATGCAACAACTCAGATGACAAGCCATCAGAAACATCAATCATAGAAGTAGGTTTTAAATCCATTTCTTTAAACATCTTTACAATATCTAATCGAGCTTCCGGCTTCAACTGTCTTTCTAAAACATACTCCTGACCATGTAAATCGGGCTGCATATTTTTATCTTCCATAAAAACAGCCTTCTCTCTTTCTAGAATTTGCAATCCTAAATAAGCAGCTCCTAAATCGCCAGAAACTACAATTAAATCTTTTTCGGCTGCACCAGAACGATACACTATATCTTCTTCTTTAGCAGTACCCAATGCAGTAACACTTATCATTAATCCAGAAGTTGAACTAGTAGTATCGCCACCAATTAAATCGACCTTATAAAAATCACAAGCCAACTTAATTCCATCGTACAATTCTTCTACAGCCTCAACTGGAAAACGATTAGACATCGCTATAGAAACCGTTATTTGTGTAGGAATCACATTCATTGCACAGATGTCAGATAAATTTACGACAACCGCTTTGTACCCTAAATGCTTTAAGGGAGCGTAAGCCAAATCAAAATGAACACCTTCCACCAATAAATCAGTAGATACCAACTGGCATAAATCGCCAATTTTAATTACTGCAGCATCATCCCCTACACCTTTAACAGTCGTGTCGTGATATAACTTTACGTCTTTGGTAATCAAATCGATTAAACCAAATTCACCTAATTTAGAAATAGGCGTAAACTCTTGTTCTTTGTTTTCGAATATACTCATGTGGCAAAATTACATTTTTATCCTGTATAGACCTCAATAAATTAAATCCAAAACCAGATATATTTCGTATATTTGCAGCCTGAAAGCGCCTTATTTAGAATTAGTTAAAATAAAAATAAGCAATACAATGGTTAGTGTAACAGAAACAGCAAAAAAGAAAATATTCTCTTTACTAGAAGAAGACGGGTTGGGGACTAATGCCTACGTAAAAGTAGGGGTTTCTAGTGGTGGGTGTTCTGGCCTATCTTATAAGCTAGATTTCACTAGTGAACGCGACGAAAGCGACAAGCTTATCGAAGATAATGAGGTCCGTATTTTAGTCGATAAAAAGAGCCTTTTATACTTAGCAGGTACCGTTTTAGATTTCTCTGGAGGTTTAAACGGGAAAGGATTTACTTTTAACAACCCAAATGCCACAAGAACTTGTGGATGTGGAGAAAGTTTTGCGATTTAAAGACTATAATCTTCAATAAGAATTGAAGAAATTGAACAAAAAAAACGAGTTAAATATTGAAATTCAATCTTGAATTTTCAATTTTCAACTTTTAACCTTGAAACTTCTTAGAACTTGACTGAAGAAGATAAATTATTAGAAGAAGTAACCTCAGCCGAATACAAATACGGCTTTGTTACCGACATAGAATCTGATACCATTAAAAACGGTTTAAACGAAGATGTAATCCGTTTGATTTCGTCTAAGAAAAACGAACCCGAATGGTTATTAGAATGGAGACTGGAAGGATTAAAAAAATTCCAACAGCTCGTTGAACCCGAATGGGCAAACGTGCACTACAAAAAACCAGATCTTCAGTCTATTTCTTATTACTCTGCACCTAAGGCTAAAAAAACTTTAAATAGTTTAGACGAGGTAGATCCTGAGTTATTGAAGACTTTTGAGAAACTTGGTATTTCATTAGATGAACAAAAGATGCTTACTGGAGTTGCAGTAGATATCATTGTAGATTCTGTTTCGGTGGCTACCTCTTTTAAAGAAAAACTAGGAGAACTCGGAATTATATTCTGTTCTATTAGTGAAGCTATACAAGAGCATCCAGAATTGGTGCGAAAATACTTAGGAACAGTTGTACCACAATCCGACAACTACTACGCAGCATTAAACTCTGCTGTATTTACCGACGGGTCATTCTGCTACATTCCTAAAGGTACTCGTTGCCCAATGGAGCTTTCTACGTACTTCCGTATTAACCAAGCTGGAACTGGACAATTTGAACGAACGCTTCTTATTGCCGACAAAGGATCTTATGTTTCTTACCTAGAAGGCTGCACTGCTCCATCGAGAGATGAGAATCAATTACACGCCGCGGTAGTAGAATTAATTGCTATGGACGAGGCGGAGATTAAATACTCTACCGTTCAAAACTGGTACCCTGGAAACAAGGAAGGTGTTGGTGGAGTTTTCAACTTCGTTACCAAAAGAGGTATTTGTCATGAAAGTGCAAAAATTTCTTGGACTCAAGTAGAAACTGGTTCTGCAGTAACTTGGAAATATCCTTCTTGTATTTTAAAAGGAGATAACTCTATTGGAGAATTTTTCTCAGTAGCTGTAACCAACAATTTCCAACAAGCAGATACAGGTACCAAAATGATACATATTGGTAAAAACACCAAAAGCACCATTATCTCTAAAGGTATTGCTGCAGGAGAAAGTAACAGTAGTTACCGTGGTCTCGTAAAAATTATGAAAGGTGCCGAAAATGCTCGTAATTTCTCTCAATGCGATTCGCTATTGATGGGAGATAAAAGTGGCTCGCACACCTTCCCTTATATAGAAGTAAAAAATAAAACGGCTCGTATAGAACACGAAGCTACAACCTCGAAAATTGGTGAGGATCAACTTTTTTATTGCAACCAAAGAGGAATTAGTACAGATGCAGCAATTGGACTTATCGTAAACGGTTATTGCAAAGACGTACTCAACCAACTTCCAATGGAATTTGCCGTGGAAGCACAAAAATTACTATCACTTTCTCTTGAAGGAAGCGTAGGATAACACCCAAAGAAAAAGATATGCTTAAGATAAAAGACCTGAGAGTAGAAATTGAGGGTAAAGAGATCATAAAAGGACTTAGCTTAGAAATAAACAAAGGAGAAGTTCACGCTATAATGGGACCTAACGGTGCTGGTAAAAGTACATTGTCTGCAGTAATTGCTGGGCGTGATGAATACGAAGTTACTGGAGGTTCTATAGAATTTGAGGGGAAAGACATTATGGATATGGCTCCCGAAGACAGAGCTCATGCAGGTGTATTCTTATCCTTCCAATATCCAGTAGAAATTCCGGGTGTTTCGGTTACCAACTTCATTAAAACGGCACTCAACGAAAGTCGTAAGGCTAGAGATTTAGATCCTATGCCTGCAAAAGACATGTTAAAGTTGATGCGCGAGAAACAAGCTCTTTTAGAAATGGACAAGCAGTTTATGTCGCGTTCATTAAACGAAGGATTCTCTGGTGGAGAGAAAAAGCGTAACGAAATATTCCAAATGGCAATGTTAGATCCTAAACTAGCCATTTTAGATGAAACAGATTCTGGTTTAGATATTGACGCATTGCGTATTGTTGCAAACGGTGTGAATAAACTAAAAAATGAAGACAATGCGGTTATGATAATTACCCACTACCAAAGACTTCTAGATCATATAATCCCAGATTTTGTACACGTTTTATATGATGGTAAAATTGTAAAGTCGGGCGACAAAAATCTAGCTATTGAGCTAGAAGAAAAAGGTTACGACTGGATTAAGAAAGAAATAGAAGCTTAAAAAACGACCCATTGAAACTACAAGATAAACTTATAAACTCTTTTGAGAAGTTTGGTCAAAGTCTTAGTGGCTCCGAAACCGACAGCTTACGTAAAATGCGTACTGAAGGAATTGAAGTTTTTAAAAACTTAGGCTTTCCTACCACAAAAGACGAAGAGTGGAAATACACTTCTTTAAATAAATGCATCAAACGCGATTACGATTTTGGAGCTGAATTCAGTTTAGACATTCGTTCGGAAGACGTAGACCGTTTCTTATGTACTGGAATAGATTCTTATAAACTCGTTTTTGTAAACGGTGTTTTTAACGCTTCTTTATCCAACACTACCCAACAAGACAAATTCTTTGTAAGCAACTTAAAAGATGCTTACGAAGGGAACTCTGAATTGTTTAACCAATACTACGGGACTATTGCTGACAAAGAGTTAAGCATGGTTGGTTTAAATACTGCATACGCACAAGAAGGTGCTTTTATACACGTAAAAGCTGGTGCGGTAGTAGATAAGTTAATTCAGATTCTATACATAAACAGCGACAGTAGTCGTTCGATGATGAACCAAGCGCGTAACCTGATAATTGCGGAAGACAGAGGGGAAGTTCAAATTTTAGAACGTCACCAATCTTTAAGTGATGAGTATGTGTTTACAAATTCGGTTACCGAAATTAGCGTTGGAAACGAAGCTAATGTTAAGCACTTTAAAGTGCAAAACGATATAGATACCGCTTCACTTGTTGACAGTACATTCGTAAAGCAAGGCACTAAAAGTACTGCTTTGGTAGATACTTTTGTGTTTAGTGGAGAGCTTACTCGTAACAACCTACATTTTGAATTTACAGGTGAACACGCCGAAGCTCATATGGATGCGATTACCTTATTAAAAGGTTCTAGCTTGGTAGACCATCATACTTTTGTAGATCATGCAGTTCCAAACTGTCAATCGTTCCAGATGTACAAAGGAATATACGATGAAAAGTCTAAAGGAGTGTTTAATGGAAAAGTAATGGTGCGTAAAGACGCTCAAAAAACCAATGCCTACCAACAAAACAACAACCTCTTATTAAGCGATTTTGCTAGTATCGACACCAAACCTCAATTAGAGATTTTTGCGGATGATGTAGCGTGTTCTCACGGTTGTACCATTGGTCAACTAGACGAAGAAGCATTATTCTATATGCAGTCTAGAGGGATTCCTTTAAAAGAAGCCAAAGCATTTTTAATGTTTGCTTTTGCTGGAGATACCTTAAAGAACATCACTATTCCAGAACTTAAAGAGCAGTTGGTAAACCTAGTTGCTAGAGAGTTAAAAGTAGACTTAGAATTGAATTAAGAAAATCTTTAATGGCTTTAGACATTCAAAAAATACGCGCACAATTTCCGGTTCTTCATCAAGAAGTGAATGGTAAACCCTTGGTCTATTTCGACAATGGGGCTACCAGCCAAAAGCCACAAATGGTTATTGACGCAATTACGCATTATTACAGCAAGGAGAATAGCAACATTCACCGTGGGGTGCACTTTTTGAGTCAACAAGCAACCGATAAATACGAAGCTGCCCGCGAGGCAACACGTAGGTTTATTAATGCCGATTCTATAGAAGAAATTATCATTACTCGAGGAACCACTGAGGCCATAAACCTTGTAGCTTCTTGTTTATCCAAATCGCTATTTAAAAAAGGAGATGAGATTCTTATTTCTACTATCGAGCATCACTCCAACATTGTTCCTTGGCAAATGGCTTGTGAACAAACCGGTGCGGTGCTAAAAGTAATTCCTGTTTTAGATTCTGGTGAGCTCGACATGGATGCTTACCGCGATTTACTAAACGAGAAAACTAAATTGGTTGCTGTAAATCATATTTCGAACGCTTTGGGAACGATAAACCCAATCGAAGAAATGATTCCTCTGGCACATGCAAAAGGCGCATTAGTTTTAATTGACGGAGCCCAAGCAGTACCGCATACTAAAGTAGATGTACAAGTACTAAATGCTGATTTCTACTGTTTTTCTGCCCATAAAATGTACGGTCCAACTGGGATTGGTATTTTACATGGAAAGAAAGAAATTCTAGAGAAAATGCCTCCCTACCACGGCGGTGGAGAAATGATTAAAGAGGTGAAGTTTGAAGGCTCTACTTACAACGATTTACCGTTTAAATTTGAAGGTGGAACACCAAATATTGCTGGTGGTATTGGCTTGGAAGCTGCAATCCGTTTTATGGAGGAAGTTGGTGTAGAAAACATTGCCAAGCAAGAAGCTGAATTATTGGCTTACGCGACCCAAAAATTAAAAGAAGTTGGTGGAATTCGCTTTGTAGGTGAAGCAAAAAATAAGGCGGGACTGGTTTCTTTCCTTATGGAAGGTATTCACCCATACGATGCCGGAACCATCTTAGATAAACTAGGAATTGCAATCCGTACAGGGCACCTCTGTGCACAACCTGTTATGGCTCGATTTGATATTACTGGTACAATGAGAGCTTCTTTTGCAGTGTACAATACCAAAGAGGAAATTGATGTTTTTATTGCCGCTATTAACCGAGTTAAAATAATGTTCGGCTAAATGACTATTCAAGAGATCCAATTAGAAATAATCGACGAATTTGACATGTTCGACGACTGGATGCAGAAATACGATTACTTAATAGAATTAAGTAAAGACCTGCCTGCTATAAAAGAAGACCTAAAAGTTGACGACAATCTTATTAAAGGATGTCAGTCTAAAGTATGGCTTCACGCTAGTAAAAATGGCGATAAAGTGAGTTTTACTGCCGATAGTGATGCGATTATTACCAAAGGAATTGTAGCGCTTTTAGTACGCGTTTTTGATGATCAGAAGGCACAAGACATACTCGAAAACGAATTGCATTTTATTGATGCTATTGGATTAAAAGAACATTTATCGATGACTCGTTCTAATGGACTGGTTTCGATGATTAAACAAATGAAGTTTTACGCTATTGCTTTTTCAAGCTAAAGGCAAACAAAAATAAGTATTGATTGCTGAAAGTGCAAGCTGAAAGCAGAAACCTACATTACGATGAACGAAGAACAGATGCAAGCCTTAGGCGAGAAAGTAGTAGAAATGATAAAAACTATTTACGATCCAGAGATTCCTGTAGATATCTACGAGTTGGGTTTAATATACGATGTTCGTGTAAGCGAAGAGGCTGACATAGAAATCGACATGACCTTAACCTCTCCATCTTGTCCGGTTGCAGAATCTATGCCCGCAGAAGTACGAGAAAAAGTGAGCTCAATAGATGAAGCTAAGAAAGTAGAAGTTATCATGGTTTTTGAACCGACTTGGGATAAAGACATGATGAGCGAAGAAGCGAAATTGGAATTAGGGTTTCTTTAAAAATTGTCATGCTGTCGTTTAGTCATTTAAAGACTAGCATTGAAAGCTGCTAATAATTGACTCCTGTATTCTTAGTCCTTACTCCTAAAAAAATGAGCGAAATAATTAACAAAGTAGAACAGTCTGGACTCATTACCCTTAACCTCGAAGACTATTACAACGAGGATAAGCGAGTATTCATCGACTTGAAAGAAAATCTATACGAAGGGTTTATTCTTCGAGAGCGAGATTTTCGTGCTTTTGTTAAATCGCATGATTGGTCGCAGTACCAAGATTGTAGGATTGCTATAGATATTACTACGGATGCGATTGTTCCTGCTTGGGCATTTATGTTGGTTGCAGCAGCTGTTTCAACCTATGCTAAAACGGTTATTAAAGGCTCGCTAGAAGACTTAAACAAGTACCTATTTACTGAGGCACTCCAAAAAATAGACCTCACAGAATTTCAAGATAAATTTGTAATTGTGAAAGGCTGTTCCAATCGTCCTGTGCCAGAATCTACTTATGTGGAATTGTGTACATTACTGCAACCTGTAGTAAAAACACTTAGCTACGGCGAGGCATGTTCTAAAGTACCTTTATATAAAAGAAGAACTAATTATTAGTAAATGAAATCAACAATCATTTTCAAATAAACACATTCTCAAATCTTCAAATTAAAGCTTCCAAGCACTTTTAAAATTATTGTTTTTAGCATAGCAAATAGTCTTTGCTAAACAATCTTCCACGTTATATACTGGCATAGGAACAATAGATTCTAAGAGTGTTGTATCGAAGGAGATAATTTGATGCAAACTGATGTACTACCTATAGATACACTTCGACAAGCTCAGTGTGACAAGTAACCTTTAATTAAACACCAGTCCTTAAACGATTTTTTGACAGCATGAATTTTGACAGTAAAAGAAGTTTTAAGAATTTAGATATTTAAGGATAAACCCAATTGTCATCCTGAGGTTTCTCGAAGGAGATAATTTGATGCAAACTGATGCACTACCTATAGATACACTTCGACAAGCTCAGTGTGACAAGTAACCTTTAATTAATAAACAACTAAACACCAATCCAAACGATTTTTTGACAGCACGAATTTTGACTGTTTTATTCCAATGCATAAAGAACAGGTTTGCTAGGAGCAGCATCGTTTTCGAAAGAGGCGAAACTAAGATGTAATAAATAGAGTCCATCTTTAATTGCATTTGGCACAAAAATAAGCTCTGTAATACAGGCATTAGCACGAGGGTTTTCTGGGTAATTCCAGAAAGCTTTATGTGACAATAAAGCGCCACCATCTTCCTCCCTATCTACCGAAGGCGTGTCAATAAGTAATTGCTCAACACCTTGCTCTCGCAGCCAAATAGCCGCCTTAACATCTAAATAAGTAGGATTGGTATTCGAATAGTTTTTAATCAACTTCTCAATATCATTTGGACTGGTACGAATAATTACTGCTTTTGGTATCTCAATTCCCAAAGACTCTTTTAAAGACTCTAGCTGAATTACCCCATCTCCATTTTCAATAATTTCGGGAACAATTGTACAAACTTTAGCCGTAAACGCAAACTGTTTTAAAGCTTGGTTTATACTAAGCACTTCCTTACTTATATGTCCGTAACATTCGGTGTGCGTACCGTGACCGTGGGGATTAAAAAATATATTGTTGAAATTTACGGAAGCACCACTATTTACTGCAGCTACCCAATTGCCCATTACAACAGGCTCTATACGTAAGGGATCTACATACCATGCTCTTACACTCTTTTCGGAGGCGAACATAGGAATCGAAATATCGAGTGGTTTAGATAAGTCTGCCTTATAGGTTTTTGTAGCGTGCTCTAGTAGAATCTTCATGCTAGCAAGATATAAAAATTGAATTTTAATAGAGTAGATTCTACTCAGTTTTGAAACGCATATTGAATATTGACAATTATTATATATCTTCATAACCTTGTTAGGCTATAATTAATAGATACGCTATTATACAATAATGTTTGCGGAAAACAATTCACAAACAAATAGCGATTTATACTCGGTAAACAGTACTAACAAAGAAAGGAAGAAATAGTAACTAGAAGCGTATAAACGCATAGTGCGTTTATATGTACGTTATGTGTAATCCAAAATAAAATATGTTACGTCATTTAAAGAACTTAATTAAAGGTAAAAAGTCAGAAACAATATCCGATATTAGTATCAATACTGATGAAAATACTCCTTCGTATCTCTTGAATTATGAATACTTTAGTCTAGCCTGTGGTAGGAAACACCGAGGATACTTTATTGACCCAGTGCAAGGCTCATTTATTGAATATCAAAACCCAAAAGATTGGATATTTTTTTCATCATCAGAAGAATATAGTACTAACGTCTTTTGGGGCTATGAAACTGATGGGCTTATCAAAAGAAAGGGCTTACTCAAAAATATAACTAATTCAAAAAAGAGAACTGTGGAGCCTATTATTACTAACATCAATTTAGGTAAAATCATAAAAGACCTTGATGAATCGGGGTTTGACCATTTGGGTGGTGGTTGTGATATGGGTATTATTTCTTATTCAATTTTAATATACAATCCTATAAAAGATGAGTATAGAAGAAATATTCTTAAAACTGAAGGTGATAAAGATTTGACAAGTAAATCATCATTTACATCAGAACTATTAAGCTATTTTATATATACATAACTAAACCTAAACTGTATTAAAACGAAGTTTAGCCGAGGCGTAGAAAATCTCACAAGCCCATAATAAGCCTCTACTATACCCAACCTACGAGTTAGATTCTACCATAGTAGTTGATAATACTGGATTCTTTTCTACGAAATCTTCTAGTACTTTAAAGAAATTTAAAATATCCTGTTTCGTATTCGTAGCATTTATGGTTACCAATCTAATAAAGGTGTCTTCGTTAAAGGAGCCAAATCCAACAACAGTAATTTGATGCTCATAGAGTGCAGTACAAAGTGCGGTAGGGTCTATATTCTTATAATTAAAACAGATAGAGATTGAATCATCAAAACTGTATAAGGTATAATCGCTATTGTTTCTTACGTATTCTCTAGCAACATCAGCTAAATTAAATTGTTGATCTACAATGCCTTGAAGTCCATTTGTTCCAACAGACTTCCATAATGTCCAGAATTTTAAGGCATCATTTCTTCTTCCACATTGAAAGGAAGTTTTACCTAGATTAAAATCGTCCCCATCTGTTTGGTATAGATAATCTGCATCATTACTAAACGAATCATGCAAGTGTTTTTTGTCCTTCACCAAAATAACAGAACAAGTCATGGGAGTCCCAATCATTTTATGCGCATTATAGCTGAATGAATCTGAACGGGAAATTCCATTTACCAGGTGCTTATATTCATCACTAAAAATTACACTTCCACAGTAAGCTCCATCTACATGCAGCCAAACTTTATATTTTTCAGTTATGTCTGCAATTTCATCAATTGGATCAAAAGCACCCAATACAGTAGTCCCAGCAGTTGCGTTTACATAAGTTGGAATAAAGCCATTACTTAGATCTTCAATAATTTGTTCTTCCAGTTTAGATGGAATCATTTGCCCTCTTGAATCTGCCTGAATATATCGGATATTGTTTCTTCCAATTCCGGCAAAACTAACATTCTTAGCATTCGAATAATGCGATTCTTTAGAGGTATAAACAACCAATGGTTTAGAGATTCCTTCTGTTTTACACAGAGGATCCTTAGCGTCTCTCGCCATTACTAAGGCCATATAATTACTCATAGATCCACCAGTAGGGAATGTACCGTTACTTTGAGAACCGTAACCAATAAGCTCACACGATTGTCTGATAATTTCTTGTTCAATTCCAACTTGCGGACCTGCTACCTTGTAGGTATACATACTGTTATTAAGCATCACAGCAAGTAAATCGCCCAAGACGGCCTTGCTTTGTCTACCGCCAAAAAGTTGATTAAAGAATAATTTAGTAGCGGTTTTAGGAGTAGAAATAAGTACGTCTTTAAGTACTTGCTTAAACTCCTGGTCTACCATAGCACCATCATTTAAGGAAAGGTCTATAGAATCGTAAAGCGCATTAGCCTCTATTCTATCGGCTACAGGATGTTTTTTTTCTTCGTTTAGTAAGACTTCAACTAATTCGTTAAACAACCCTAAATCACTATTTATATCAGACATGTAATTTTACTTATTTTAAATTTTATACGAAGTAGCAGTGGTATTATAACTCATAGATCTAGGCACAAACTTACCCAAGGCTGCATCGAATGCGTTGCAAGTACGAATTGGTTTTGCATAAAGGTGCAAAGACATACTTCTAGTATTAGATCGATTTTCTAAACTGTGGAATCCCATAAAATCGATCATATAAGTTACCTCTCCAACACTTGAGTCCATTGAATCAATAGTGTCCAATTTACCTACAGCATCTACTTTATAAATCGTTTCTCTAAATTCACCCTGAACAACTTTCACCCAACATTCTTCGCCACCATGATCGTGTATGGGCGTAATTTGCCCTGGCTCCCAACAAAGCAAGATCAGTTCAAATTTCTCAGTATTAATAATACAATTTCGGGTATACAAATCTTTAGACCAAGAACAGTATGCTTCAAAAGCACTGCTAGGAATTTTTATAGAACGGATTATGTCGTTAAAGGTCGTCCTCTCCCCTTCTGAAAGAGCAGAAATTAAATCGTCTAATGAATGAAGTGTACGTGAATTTTCGGGATTTGAATTCAAAATGGTCTATCGCTTTTCTTTGTTCATAAAATGTACAAATCCAAGGGTTATGCCCTAAATTCAACACATAATTCCGATGTTTTTACCGAAATTATTGGAGTAGCAAATATAGTGATTTTTATACGTTTTTGAAGTGTTTTATATAGATTTATAGATAATATGAATCATATTTCAGTTTTTTTACGCATTTTGTACGCTCTTATAAATTCAGTAAACATTGAGTTTAAGGCTATAAACATCAATAATTGCCCCTAATCACAAACTATATTTTTTATGATAGATCAAGAATTCTTAATCAAGGTTTCGGTACTAGCGATATACGTTGGTGTCTTATTTTTAATTGGAATACTAGCCTCTCGTAAAATAAAAGGCATGAGCGATTATTATGTAGGCGGAAAAAATATGGGATTCTGGGCAGTCGCCTTTTCTGCAAGAGCTACAGGAGAGTCTGGCTGGTTACTTATAGGCTTAACAGGAATGGGTGCCATAGCGGGATACTCGAGCTATTGGGTAGTAATAGGTGAGCTTTTAGGGGTTTTTATCTCCTGGCAGTTTATGGCCAAACGATTTAAAAGACGATCTGATAAATACGGTGCGATTACGATACCCGATTACCTACAAAGCCATTTTAAATCTACAAACCACACACTCAGAATTATTTCTGCATCCATCCTAGTTCTATTTATTGTAATTTATGTAGCCTCACAAATTGATGTAACCGGAGTTGCATTTAACTCTATGCTTGGAATTGATTATAAAGTTGGTGCATTAATAGGCTTTATAATTGTGATTACTTACATCTTTATTGGTGGCTTTGTGGCGGCTGTTTGGTCCGATTTATTTCAAGGGCTTCTTATGTTTTTTGGGCTTGTATTACTCCCTATAGTCGTTTGGTTTTCTATGGATCATGGTACTGGTATTACAGAAGGACTTAAAGCCATAGACCCAAGCCTAATACAAATAATGGGTAGAAGCGACGATGCGTGGATGAACCTATTTACAGTTTTAGGTTTCTCAATGATTGGACTAGGCTTTCTTGGTTCGCCGCAAGTATATGTTCGGTTTATGTCTATAAAGAGCGAAAAAGAAATAGGGAAAGGGAAATGGGTAGCTGTAATTTTCACGCTACTTACCGATGCTGCAGCAGTAACTATTGGAATATTAGCCCGTATTTACTTCACAAAAGAAGGACAAGATCCAGAAGCGATACTAGGAAACAATGGTCAAGATGTACTGAGTATGGTAACCGAAAGTTTCTTGCCTACATTACTGGTCGCCTTGTTTGTTGCAATTGTTTTATCTGCAATTATGTCTACCATAGATTCTCTATTAATACTTGCCTCAAGTGCTATAACACGCGACTTCTATCAGAAAATATTTAAACCTCACTTGAAAGATTCGGAACTCACAAAAATATCTAGAATTTCTACTGTTATAATGGCATTTACGGCTTTAATAATTGCTATGATAATGAATTATGTATCACCCGACAGACAAATATTTTGGGTTATAATTTTTGGGTGGTCGGGAATTGCAGCTACTTTTTGTCCGGTAATTATTCTCACTCTTTTTTGGAAAGGGTATTCTGAAGTGGGTGCCATTGCATCAATGATCTCTGGATTTATATCTGTTATTTTGTTCAATTTTGTATTTAAAGAAATGGCGAATATTGGTGAATACTTAGTCGCACTTGATGTGCTCGCACCCTCATTTGCAGTTGCAATGATTGTTGGTGTATTGGTCTCTAAAATGTACCCTCCAAGAGCAGAAGCTATAAAAATGATTACAGAAATTGATGAAGACTCCGAAGAGAACTAATTTGAACTAAAGGCACTAACCTAAATTAACCCTTGTTAACGACCTGTTAAGATAAAGCTCCGGATAGAATTCTACATTTGCTCTTGTAATAGGGTAGACAAGAGATTAGTAGAGAGTAGATTCTTTTTCGTTCTTTTCGTAGCAGTTTTTCAATAATCCCAATTTGGGATACCACCAATTGGATTTACTTTTTACTTTTCTACTGTCGTTTTACATTTTATAAAATTTTAGCACAAAAAAAAGCCTTTCGATTTCTCGAAAGGCTTTGTAATATAAAGAAAAATCTATTTTTCTGACTTCAAGGAAGCACCTAAGAACTCACGGTTCATTAAGGCAATATTCTCTAAAGAAATTCCTTTAGGACATTGTACTTCACAGTCTCCAGTGTTGGTACAGTTACCAAATCCAAGCTCATCCATCTTCTCAACCATGTTTAAAGCACGTTCTTGCGCTTCCACCTTACCTTGCGGTAAAAGTGCTAGGTGAGAAATTTTAGCCGCAGTAAACAACATCGCAGAAGAATTTTTGCAGGTAGCCACACAAGCACCACATCCAATACATGTAGCCGCATCAAACGCCTTATCAGCATCTGCTTTAGGTACAGGTAAAGAGTTTGCATCTTGCGTATTACCAGAAGTGTTTACAGAAACGTAACCACCAACCTGAATAATCGCATCAAAAGCAGTACGATCTACCACTAAATCTTTAATTACCGGAAAGGCAGCTGCTCTAAAAGGTTCAACGTAAATAGTATCGCCATCTTTAAACGAACGCATGTGTAACTGACAGGTAGTAATTAAATCTTCAGGACCGTGTGGCTCTCCGTTGATGTACATAGAGCACATACCACAGATTCCTTCACGACAATCGTGATCGAAAGCTACAGGATCGTCTCCTTTAGTAATTAATTCCTCGTTTAATACATCCATCATTTCTAAGAAAGACATATCAGGAGAAATATCAGACATTTTGTATTCTACAATACGTCCTTTATCATCGGCTCCGTTCTGACGCCAAACTTTAAGTGTAATATTCATCCCAGCCATTATTTGTAGCTTCTTTGTTTCAACTCAATATTTTCGAACTTCAAGTCTTCTTTATGAAGCTCAGGTGTCTCGTTATCACCTTTATATTTCCATGCAGCAACGTATGCATAATCATCATCGTTACGCATAGCTTCACCTTCTTCAGTTCTGTGTTCCTCACGGAAGTGACCACCACAAGATTCCTCACGGTTTAAAGCATCACGACACATCAAATCACCTAACTCGATGAAATCTGCTACACGACCTGCTTTTTCCAATTCTTGGTTGAAGCTGTTTTGAACTCCTGGGATTTTTACATCTTTCCAGAATTCATCGCGGATAGCTTTAATCTCAACAATCGCTTCTTCAAGACCTTGTTTATTACGAGCCATACCACATTTCTCCCACATTACTTTACCAAGTTTTTTGTGGAAATAGTCAACCGTTTTAGTTCCTTTATTATTCATAAAGAAGTCTAAGCGATCTTGTACATTTTTCTCTGCTTGCTCAAATTCTGTATGCTCAGTAGAAATCGCTCCTGTACGGATATCATCTGCTAAATAGTTAGAAATTGTATAAGGCAATACGAAGTAACCGTCGGCTAAACCTTGCATTAATGCAGAAGCACCTAAACGGTTAGCACCGTGGTCAGAGAAGTTAGCTTCTCCAGCAGCAAACAAACCAGGAACGGCTGTTTGTAAGTTATAATCAACCCAAACACCACCCATTGTGTAGTGAATAGCAGGATAAATTTTCATTGGCATTTCGTACGGATTCTCAGCTGTAATCTTCTCGTACATCTGGAATAAGTTTCCATAACGAGCTTCAACACCGTCTTTTCCGAAACGAGCAATAGCATCAGCGAAGTCTAAGAATACTGCCTGACCTGTCTTGTTAACACCAAAACCAGCATCACAACGTTCTTTAGCAGCACGCGAAGCAACATCTCTAGGAACCAAGTTCCCGAATGCAGGGTATCTTCTTTCCAAGTAGTAATCTCTATCGTCCTCAGCAATGTCAAGAGCTGTTTTTTCGCCTTTAGCAATTGCTTGAGAATCTTCTTTTTTCTTAGGAACCCATATACGTCCATCGTTACGCAAAGACTCCGACATCAAAGTTAACTTCGACTGGTGGTCTCCTGTAACAGGAATACAAGTTGGGTGAATTTGAACGTAACAAGAGTTGGCAAAATGAGCTCCACTCTTATACGATTTCCATGCTGCGGTAACATTTGACCCCATAGCGTTTGTAGAAAGGAAGAATACGTTTCCGTATCCACCAGAAGCTACAACTACAGCGTGAGCTGAATGTCTTTCTACTGCACCAGTAATTAAATTACGAGCAATAATACCACGCGCTTTACCGTCGATCTTTACAATTTCCATCATTTCATGACGGTTGTACATCGTTACGGTACCTTTATGTATTTGACGACTTAAAGCTTGGTAAGCACCAATCAATAATTGTTGTCCGGTTTGACCTTTTGCGTAGAACGTACGTTGTACCTGTACACCACCAAAAGAACGGTTGTCTAAAAGACCTCCATATTCACGAGCAAAAGGAACCCCTTGAGCTACACATTGGTCAATGATGTTTGCAGAAACTTCTGCCAAACGGTAAACGTTTGCTTCACGCGAACGGTAGTCACCACCTTTTATAGTATCGTAGAACAAACGGTACGTACTGTCACCGTCGTTTTGGTAATTCTTAGCAGCGTTAATTCCACCTTGTGCAGCAATAGAGTGTGCACGACGAGGAGAATCTTGGAAACAAAATGCTTTCACATTGAATCCCATCTCACCAAGAGAAGCAGCAGCAGCACCACCAGCTAAACCAGTACCAACAACAATAATGTCGATGTTTCTACGGTTAGAAGGGTTTACAAGCTTTGCTTCAGCTTTGTATTTAGTCCATTTGTCAGCTAAGGGACCGTCTGGAATATTATCGAATAAATCTTTCATATCCTTATAGTTGAATAATGTAGAAATAGATTGGGAAAGAGATGAATCCTAAAGTCATCGCCAAAGCAAATGCAGTTCCTACTTTTTGAATCGTAGGAGTGTATTTTTTATGACGCAATCCCATAGATTGGAAAGCTGATTGGAATCCGTGACTTAAGTGTGTTCCTAAAAGGATCATACCAACCACATATATTGCAGCGTACCACCATTGACTAAATGCAGCCAACACCATTGTGTACATATCTTTTATGGCAGCACCCGAACTATCTTCAGCCATTTCTATAACACCAAACTTATAACCGTACCAAAACGACTGTAAGTGAATTATTAAGAATACTAAAATAATAGTACCCGTAAGTCCCATGTTTCTAGAATACCAAGTACTCTTTTTCTTGTCCATCGCATACTTTACTGGTTGTGCAGCTTTGTTTGCTTTGGTCAATAAAATCGCATCTATAATATGCGTTAAAAAACCAACTACAAGTACAATTTCCATTATACGGATTAGCGGATTTGATGACATGAAACGAGTGTACTCGTTAAATTGTACAGGGTCTGTAAACAAGGCTACATTTCCTATAAGATGTATAACAAGAAAACTGCAAAGGAATAAACCTGTAAGGGCCATTAAATATTTCCTTCCCAGTGATGATGAAAACAATCCAGCGCTATTGCTCATGATGATTTCCTTTTCAAGGGTGGTTAATTTTTTCTTTTAAACACGCAAATTTAACACACCTACTACAAGCACACAAACCAAGAAGCAATTAATAATGGTTCTATATAAGAAGTGCGTGAGCGGAATTGATTTGAGGATAAAATTGGATAGGTCTTCGACGAGCTCAGACTGGTACAAATGAACAAACAAAGCTCATTGTATTTGAGTTTATTGAAGGTTACCAGCTAAGGTTCACAATTTCCATTTTAAACATACTAAAGCGATTTAATACTAGCTATACTTCCCTCCTTACGTTTTACGATTCACAATTTTCGTTTTCCATTTTAAAACACGAAATTTGAGCCTATGAATACGAACCATAACTATTGCACGAGTCTTACGACTTATCAACGCTATAAAAGTCACGAAGTAAAAATTGGATCCATCGGGATAGGTGGAGACAATCCGATACGTTTACAATCGATGACCACCACTAACACGATGGACACAGAAGCTACAGTAGCTCAATCTATTCGAATGATAGAGGCGGGATGTGAATTGGTACGTATTACAGCTCCAAGTAAAAGGGAGGCGGAAAATCTGCAAAACATTAAAGATGAATTAGTAAAAAGAGGTTATAATACTCCTTTAGTAGCTGACATTCATTTTACACCTGCAGCTGCAGAAGTGGCTGCACGAATTGTAGAAAAAGTTCGTGTAAACCCAGGTAATTACGCGGACAAGAAAAAATTTGAGAACATAGAATATACTGAGGACAGTTATGCAGCTCAACTCGAAAGAATCGCAAAACGTTTCTCTCCACTTGTAGAAATTTGCAAGGAAGAAGGAACAGCAATGCGCATAGGAACCAATCACGGATCTTTATCAGATAGAATACTCAGTAGATATGGCGATACACCAATGGGAATGGTAGAATCGGCTTTAGAATTTTTACGAATTTGCAAAGCTTTAGACTACCACGATGTAATCATTTCTATGAAAGCCAGCAATACCCAAGTGATGGTTCAAGCCTACCGTTTGCTCATTAATAAGATGCAAACTGAAGGCATGACTTATCCACTACACTTAGGAGTTACCGAAGCTGGAGAAGGAGAAGATGGTAGAATAAAATCGGCCGTTGGAATTGGAACTTTACTAGAAGATGGAATTGGAGATACTGTTCGTGTTTCTTTAACCGAAGAGCCAGAATTTGAAATCCCTGTTGCTAAAAGTTTAGTAGATCGTTATGAAGATAGACTTCCGCACGAGGGGATAAGTCAAATTACAGAAAACCCTATCAATCCTTTTGAATACAGTAAAAGGGATACCTCAGAAGTGTTAAATATTGGTGGGAAACATGTGCCCGTTGTAATGGCAGATTTCTGTTTGAAAAAGAAAATCACACCCGCTAGTTTATTTGCATTAGGTTACACCTACTCGGTACCAACAGACAAATGGACTATTGGCGATAGAGCTTGTGATTATGTTTTTGTTGGAGACAATAAAGTAGATTTTGCCATTCCTGGGACTTTGGGAATTGTTTATAATCACAAAACATGGTTGCAAAATAAAGGAGAGCGTTGCTACCCATTTATAGATGTAAAAACCTATTTGAGTGCTGTGGAACTTTCAACTAAGCTAAACATCGTTTATGTATGCTTGAGTGATGTAAACAAGGTGCTGCTCAACAAATTGAAAGCTGACACTACCGCAGTATTAATGATAGACACCTACAACAAGCACGGAATGGCAGAACAACGTAAGTTGTTTATAGAATTGATGAATGCTAACTGCAACAATCCAGTTATCATAGGTAGAGCTTACGGCAATCTTACGGAAGAAGAATTACAATTACAAGCTTCTACCGATATGGGAGCACTTTTACTCGATGGCTTAGGTGATGGCGTATTTATAGCAGCCGAAAATTGCGGAGGCGACCAGTTGATTATGCAAACTGCCTTTGGGATTTTACAAGCAACACGAACACGAATTTCAAAAACAGAGTATATTTCTTGTCCTAGTTGTGGCCGTACCTTATTCGATTTACAAGAAACTACCGCAAAAATACGCTCTAAAACGAGTCATTTAAAAGGACTTAAAATTGGTATTATGGGCTGTATAGTAAACGGTCCTGGAGAAATGGCGGATGCAGATTATGGATATGTTGGAACAGGAGTTGGGAAAATTACGCTTTACAAAAAGAAAGAAGTAGTACAAAGAAATATACCAGCCGAAGATGCTGTAAACGCGTTAATTGATATAATAAAAACACATGGTGATTGGATTGAAGCAAAAATCTAATTATAGAGAATCGTAAATAGAGGTGTCTTTTAAATAAGCAACTCTACACCTTACTTCTTTAGGGCTTATTTTTACGTTATATTTCATTCTTAAAAAACGACAAATCAGCTATGTGCGATCCAACACATTTCTGTGTTTTACTAAAGCGATGGTATTTGTAACCTTGTCGTGCATGAGAGTAATTAATTGTATTTACAAAACGTATGCCAAGCATAACTTTCAACTATATTGGCAGTGCAAAAACAAATTACACCAAGTCAATATGACAGAGTTCAAATTTAGATTACTATCTTTAAGCTATGGAAAAAATACGCTGCGACTGGTCTACTAAAGACCCACTATTTATAGCTTACCACGACAATGAATGGGGAGTACCACTACACGATGAGCGACAGCTTTTTGAATTTCTAATATTAGAGACTTTTCAGGCAGGCTTAAGCTGGATAACTGTGCTCAGAAAAAGAGATAACTTCCGCAAAGCATTCGACAATTTCGAGTTTAAAAAAATTGCTTTGTACGATGAGGATAAAGTGCAAGAACTTTTACAAAATGCGGGAATTATTCGCAATAAACTAAAAGTCAGAGCAGCCATTAGTAATGCAAATGCATTTATGGAGATTCAAAAAGAATTTGGTTCTTTTGATAAATACATCTGGGGTTTTGTAAATGGGAAACCAATTCAAACAAACAGAAAGTTGATGAGCGAAATTACAGCGACTACAGAAACATCAGATAAATTAAGTAAAGACTTAAAAAAGAGAGGATTTAAATTTGTTGGATCCACCGTTATTTATGCACACATGCAAGCTACAGGAATGGTAAACGACCATATAGAAAGCTGTTTTAGGTTTGACGCCTTGAAAGGTGAAGATTGAAATCATTTTCAAATTGTCACATTATCAAATTATCAAATTGAATTTTACCTACTTTAGCATTTCTCAATAAACCAACCATGAACAAAATACTCAGCTTTCTAGTTACAGCATTATTATTCACTTCTTGTGGAGCAAAAAAAGACCTACGCGTGGACAAACATAGCTTCTCGGAACCGCATAATGTGCGAACTACCCACTTAGATTTAGATGTAAAAGTTGACTTCGAAACAGAACGTATTTCTGGTATTGCTAACTATACAATAGAAAACATAAACGGTAGCAAAGAATTAATCCTTGATGCCAACGGACTTCGTATAGACAAAGTTACAAGTGGAGGAAAAGATTGTGCATTTAAGTTAACTGAGAAAGACTCCATTTTAGGTCAGGGTTTGATTATAGAAATTGAAAAAGGGGCAAAACAAGTTGCAATACATTATCAATCTGCCCCAAACTCTAAAGCCTTACAATGGCTTAATCCAAAGCAAACAGCTGGAAAAAAACATCCTTTCTTATTTACACAATCGCAAGCAATTTTAGCTAGAACATGGCTTCCTTGCCAAGACTCTCCAGGTGTACGCTTTAGTTATACAGCAAAAGTGCAAGTTCCCGCAGAGCTCTTAGCAGTGATGAGCGCAGAGAATCCTACAGAAAAAAACACAGAAGGGATTTATACTTTTAAAATGGAGCAGGCAATCCCCGCCTATTTAATGGCTTTAGGAGTAGGTAATTTAGAATTTCAAAACTTAGGAGAACATACAGGAATTTATGCCGAACCAGAAATGATCGAAAAGGCGGCTTACGAATTTGCTGAAACAGAAAATATGCTTGAAATTGCTGAGAGTATGTATGGGAAATATGCCTGGGATAGATACGATATGCTCTTACTTCCTCCAAGTTTTCCTTTTGGAGGAATGGAAAACCCGCGTTTAACTTTTGTAACACCTACTATTCTTGCTGGAGACAGATCGCTTACAGCTCTTATAGCACACGAACTTGCACACTCTTGGTCGGGGAATTTGGTTACCAATAAAACATGGGATGACTTCTGGCTAAATGAAGGTTTTACCGTTTATTTTGAACGTAGAATTATGGAACGCATGGAAGATAAAGACTATGCGGATATGTTAGCTTTATTAGGAAAACAAGATTTAGAGCGCGAAGTGGAATCTTTAGGGCACAACCATAAAGACACGCATTTAAAACTCGATTTACTACAAAGAGACCCAGACGATGGGATGACTGATATTGCCTATGAAAAAGGATTTTTCTTATTGCGCTTAATTGAAGAGACAGTAGGTAGAAAACAATTTGATTTCTTCCTGAATAACTACTTCACAGAAAATGCTTTTAAAGTAATGGACACCGAAGAATTTATAGTGTATATAAATGAAAAGCTACTTGATACTGATATAGAAGCGAAAGAAAAAATTCGTTTAGAAGAATGGATTTACAGAGCTGGAATTCCAGACAACTGTCCGGAGGTAAATTCTACTAAGTTTAAGAATGTAGACAATGCAATCCATTCATTTGAAAAAGGCTATCCATTAGCTAATATAAATTCAGCAAAATGGTCTTCTCACGAATGGTTACACTTTTTAAGAAAGCTACCAAAAGACAGTTCTCTAAAAGATTTAAAAAAATTAGATACTGCTTTCGAATTTACCACAAGTGGCAATTCAGAAATTCTAAATGCATGGTTTCAACTCACTATTCCTACAGGCTATAAAGCAGCAGACAATGCATTGGAGGATTTCTTAATGACTGTAGGAAGACGAAAATTTTTACAGCCTCTTTACGAAGCTTTGTACATGAAGGATCCTCTTAGAGCAAAAAGAATCTATAAAAATGCTAGGGAAAATTATCACTCAGTTTCTACACAAACTCTAGATGCAATTGTACTTTAGAGAATGTGGAGAATTATCAAATCGACACATCTTCAAATTATTTACTGTAATAATTCATTTCGTCTATGTACTCCCACACATTTGCGGGCAACATAGGACGAACATCCATCTTGTCTCTTATAGCATTTCGAATAAAGCTAGAAGATATTTGTATAATCGGAGCTCCCACCAAATTCACTCTCTCATCATTATCTAAAGAACCCGGCATGGTAGCCAATCGCGGATACACATATAATTGATGATTTGCCAGTATATGTTCGTGATTTTTCCACTTATGAAAGGTATTCAAATTATCGCCTCCCATTATAAGCGAAAAATTATGATCGGGATATTTTTCGCAGAGACTTACTAAAGTATTTACGGTATAAGACGGTTGCGAAAGACTAAATTCTATGTTGGAAACACGGAGTTTATCAAAGCCTTTAATAGCTCTATCTACCATCTCTAAACGAGCGTAATCGTCAAGTAAATTTTTTTTATTCTTAAACGGATTGTGAGGGCTCACTATAAACCACACCTCATCGAGATTGGTATAATTAGCCATATGATTGGCAATAATAAGATGCCCAATGTGTATTGGGTTGAATGTCCCAAAATACAAACCTATTTTCTTTTTACTACCCATTTATAAAGTCTGTTACTTTTTGAAATGCTTCTTCTTGAGCCGTTTTCAAATCGTCGTTAACAATTACGATATCAAAATCATTAGCGAAAGTCATTTCCTCTTCTGCCTTTTCTAAACGCATATTTAGGTTGACTTCGTCTTCAGTATTCCTCGCTACTAATCGTTCTTTTAAAACCGCTACCGAAGAAGCTTTAATAAATACAGAAAGTGCTTGTGCTCCGTATTGCTTTTTAAGGTTTACACCACCTACTACATCAATATCAAAAATCACTTGCTTTCCCTTTGCCCAAATACGTGATACCTCCGAACGTAGAGTTCCATAATAACGACCAGGATACACTTCTTCCCATTCTAAAAACTCACCTGCTTCTATCTTAGTTCGAAATTCTTCTGGAGAGAGGAAATAATAATGTTCTCCGTTTTTTTCTTCTCCTCGAGGATCTCTACTACAAGCCGAAATAGAAAACTCTATAGGTACTCCTTGCGCTAATAAATAGTTCACAATGGTGGATTTACCAGAGCCCGAAGGAGCAGAAAAAATGATGAGTTTACCTTTAGACATTACAACACGTTAAGAACTTGTTCTTTAATTTTCTCTAAAGCATCCTTCATCTCAACCACCAATTTTTGTATTTCAGTATGGTTAGCTTTCGAACCCATCGTATTAATTTCTCTACCTAATTCTTGAGAAATAAAACCTAATTTTTTACCACTAGATTCTCCTGAATTCATGGTTTCGATAAAATACTCACAGTGATTTTTTAAACGAACTTTTTCTTCTGAAACATCTAGTTTCTCGATGAAATAAATCATCTCTTGTTCTAATCGGTCTCTATCGAAATCTACCGATTGTAATACATCAGTAAGTTTAGTGGAAATACGTTCTTTTATAGTAACAATACGCTCTTGCTCGTATTTAGGTACTTCGTTATGAAGTCTATCTATAGTTGCAATTTGATGTTTAATATCTTTCTCTAAAGAAAGTCCTTCGGTTTGTCTGTAGTCTACCAAAGCAGCAACCGCTTCTTTAACCACATTCATTACAGAACTCCACTCCTCTTTATCAAATTCTTCACGTTCTACCTTCATAGCATCAGGTAATCGCATAGCCATTGCCAATAAATCGCCATTAGAAACGGCATCTGAACCCACCTCTTTTAAAGCAGCCATATAAGTAGATACGAGCTCTTTATTTATTTTATGCTGAGAATCTATTCCAGTATTTTCAACAAAAATCGCCAATTCAATCTTCCCTCTTCTTAGTGTGTTTGTAAGGTGAGAACGCACTTCTAATTCCTTTTCTTTATAAAAAGAAGGGATACGGGTATTTATATCTACCTGCTTAGAGTTTAAACTCTTCACCTCTACAGTTACTTTCTTTTTAGGTAAAACTAAAGTAGCTCTACCAAAACCGGTCATCGATTGAATCATAATTAAATATTTGATGCAAAAATAAGGAAATTTGTTGGTCTAAATAATTTATTGTTTTTGTGATTTTGGATTTCTCCCAACTAAATATACTCCTACAAATATTAAACTAGCAGCAAACACTTTTATAGGGTCTAATTTATCGGAGCCTACAAAAAGAGCAATTACTGTTGCCAATACTGGTTGCAAGTAAATATAAAAACTCACAGTAGAAGCTCTTAAATTAGACAAGGCATATACATTAAACATATAAGCCAACACCGAAGTACCGAAGACAACAAAAGCAATTTCTCCCCAAATTTTCGAGCTAATTTGTCCCCATTCCACAAGCTGCACATCAGCAAATCCAAAAGGAAGAACCACAACAAAACCTATTGTAAACACCCATTTCATAATGGTAAGGAAATGATATTTTTTCATTAGAGGCTTCACAAGAGTTAAATACAAACCATAAGATACTGCGTTTAAAAACACCAATAAATTACCAAAAGCTAAATTGGGGTTAGACAATTCAAAATCTTGTCCGTAAACAGCCAATACAATAGCACCTACGGCGCCGAGGGCAACACCCAATATTCGCGAAGGCAAGGTTTTTTCTGCCTGAAAAAAGATAGCTAAAATAAATACGATTATAGGAGTGGAAGTCATCGTAACAGAGGCATGGATTGGAGTCGTAAAGTTGAGTCCTTTAAAAAAGAGCATCATATTTATGGCAACTCCAAAAAGAGCGCAGAGTGTGATAATTCCGTAATCCTCTCGCTTTACTTTTTCACGGATCCAAATTCTATGTACAATTTGAAAAACGATCATGGCACCAGTTACACGAACCAATATAAACCCTAAAGGCTGAATGGTATCGGGCATCACATCTTTTGCAAAAGTAAAAGTGATGGCATAAATTAAATTAGCTAGAAATAAAGCTAGGTGAGATTTTGCGATATTATTCATCGGATAAATAAGTGTTCAGTGAATCAATTACCTTTTTAGAGTTACCGACAAAAATAGTATTGTCTACCAAAAAAACAGGTCGTTTAAGGAAAGTATATTCTTGGAGAAGCAATTTTTTAAAGTCTACTTCTTGTAAGTTTTGCTCTTTTAAACCCATACTCTTATATTTCTGAGCTCTCTTACTAAACAATGCCTCATAAGAAGAAGTATGTGTGTACATTTCGTCTAATTGCTCTGCTGTAACAGGATTTATTTTTATGTCTTGTAATTCAAATTCGTGATTTATGTCTTTGAGAATACGCACACAGGTGCTACAAGTAGAAAGGTAAAAAGCTTTTTTCATATTTTTAAATCTAATACAAAAATAGACAATAGCCAAGTGCAAACAAATTTCTACATTTGTAAGAACTAATTAAAAAGAGATTATGTCAGATCAACGCTTTGCAGTAATAGGATTAGGTCAATTTGGAATGGCAATAGCGAAAAACTTAGCACTTCGTGGAGCAGAAGTTTTAGCTATAGATAATTCTCTAGAGAAAGTAGAGACTATAAAAGATGAAGTATCGCATGCAGTAGCATTAGACGCTACCGATAAGAAAGCATTATTATCGCAGAACATTCAAGACATGGATGCGGTGGTCGTAGCAATAGGTGAGAATTTTCAAGGACTGTTACTCTGTACATTCCTCCTTATGGAACTGAATGTAAAGCGTATTATTACTCGTGCAATGGTGAGTGATCAAAGACGTAT